>CACZBB010000039.1 GCA_902779245.1 uncultured Lachnospiraceae bacterium
GGATCCCCGAACACCGCTTCCGCAATCCTCCCCCGATCCAAAAAACAGCCAAACGCAGTCTTCGAAGCTTCTTCCGGCAGACACTCCGTTCCTGGTTGCTCTTCCTCTTTCGGAAAATGCTCCGTTCCCGATTGCTCTTCCTCTTTCGGAAAATGCTCCGTTCCCAATCGCTCTTCCTCTTTCGGAAAATGCTCCGTTCCCGATCGCTCTTCTTTCGGAAAATGCTCCGTTCCCGGTTGCTCTTCTTCTTTCGGAAAATGCTCCGTTCCCGATCGTCTTTCCTCAGTCGAGCGGTCCGGCCCTGTCCGAACAACTGCCTCCGGAAACAACCGGCAGACCTCCTCAAAACAAGCTCCGCCCGGCTCCATCAGCTCCCGCCCGACCTGATCCATCTCCACCACAACCGCCGAAAACTTCTCATATAAATACGAAAGAACCCGGCTCTTCCCCGAGCCGACCCCTCCCGTAATCCCTATAACAACCATACCCCGCAACTCCAAAAAACATGCTCAAACATAAATACTCATACTTCGCAGCCTATAGTTATACTTTTCAGATATAGTTTGAAGTAAATGTGAATTTTAAAGCGTTGTTTTCCTGTCATCCTGAACGAAGGATCTCATGTATTTTTAGACGAGATTCTTCGTCGCTTCGCTCCTCAGAATGACAACGCCTGATGATCAGGCTGCGAACTATGAGTAAATATATGTGGAGACGGCAATTCTAACAATAACCCGGCAGCCGCGACACAAACATCCGACGCACAGAACATCCCTTCAGCCAGACCCCACGCCAGCCCCTCCCCATCCCCTCCAAGGAGGCGGAAGAGCCTTCCGGGTTCATCTGCGTACAGGAAAGAACCTTCCGGGTCCATCCGGGATCAGCTGACGTGCAGATAACTTGAAGCACCAGACCGCCATGCGGCTGCCGTGCTTGCACGAGCAGCCATAGGGCGGTCGCAAGAACATGAAGCACGAAGTGCGGAATGTTCGCAGTGCGAGAATCGAGCAGGAACCAAACCTCCTGCTCGATTCAGGCGCCTTGGAATCCGAAGGACGACGGCGCGAAAAAAGTTGCATCTGCACGCAGCCTTCATCCCGCCTCCCAAGCTCCTGGCCATACCTGCATCCGCCCCCTCCCCATCCCCTCCAAGGAGGCGAAAGAGTCCCTCGGGTCCAGCCGGGCATAGCTGCGTGCAGATAACTTTTTAAGCGCCTTGGAGTCCGAAGGACGACGGCGCGTAAAAAGTTGCATCTGCACGCAGCCTTCCCCCGCTCCAGCCCGTCCCCTCTTCCGCCTCACTTCGCTTCATACCAATCCGCTCCGATATGGCAGTCGGTTTCGAGCGTTACCTCCATCTCCGCCGCGGCCTTCATTTCCTCCTCCAGCAGCGCCTTCGCCTTCTCGGCCTCCTCCGCCGGCGCCTCGATCAGCAGCTCATCGTGAATCTGCAGGATCAGCCGCGCCTGCATGTTCTCCTCCTTGAGCCTCCGAAACACCCGCACCATCGCGATCTTGATGATATCCGCCGCGCTCCCCTGGATCGGGCTGTTCATCGCGATCCGCTCACCGAAGCTCCGCTGCGCGAAATTGGAGGAAGCCAGCTCCGGCACAGGACGGCGGCGGCCAAACATCGAATACGCCGCCCCCGCCTTCTTTGCATTTGTCACAAGATGCTGCAGGAAAACGTGGATGCGCGGGTAGGTCGCGAAATATTCCTTAATATACGCGGCCGCTTCCTGCCGGGAGATCGAAAGCCCCTGCGAAAGCCCGAAGCTCGAAATCCCGTAAACAATGCCAAAATTGACGGCCTTCGCCTTCCGCCGCAGCTCATCCGTCACCTCGTCAAAGGGAACGTGAAAAACCTCCGCGGCCGTCGCCCGGTGGATATCCCGGGCATTCTTATAAGCCTCGATCAGCTTCTCGTCGCCGGACATATGCGCAAGGATCCGAAGCTCGATCTGCGAATAGTCCGCGTCCACAAAAACACAGCCCTCCTTCGGGAAAAAGCATTTGCGGATCTGCCGCCCCAGCTCCATGCGCATGGGAATGTTCTGCAGATTCGGATCCGTACTGGAAAGCCGCCCGGTGGCCGTGATGGTCTGGTTAAACGTCGTGCGGATCCGCCCGTCCTCGTCAATGCAGGAAATAAGCCCGTCCGCATAGGTGGACTTCAGCTTCGTATACGTGCGGTACTCCAGGATATGCGCGACGATCGGCGCGTCCGGCGCCAGCGCCTCCAGAACGTCCGCCGCCGTCGAGTACCCCGTCTTCGTCTTCTTTCCCCCGGGCAAATGCATTTTTTCGAAGAGGATGACGCCGAGCTGTTTGGGACTGTTGATGTTGAATTCCTCCCCGGCCTCCTCGTAGATCGCCGCCTCCAGCTCATCGATCCGCTTCTGGAGCATTTCTCCATAGGCAAGAAGCGCCTCGCGGCTCGCAAGAATCCCGGCGCGCTCCATGGACGCAAGCACCGGCACAAGCGGCATTTCCACTTCGCGGAAAAGCTTTTCCATCCCCAGCTCGCGGAGCTTCTCAAGGAGCGGCTGCTTTGCGCGGAGCGACACCGCGGCCTCCATCGCCGCCACCTCCAAAAGCGTCTCCCGAGCCTTCGCGCCGCCGTCCTTCTTCACGGCCGCCGCGAGGAACTCGTCCGGGGACTTTTTCCCCAAAAGCTCCGCCCGGCCGGGCATCGTTATCCCCAGATACCCGCCGGCGATCGCGCCGAAATCCCAGTCGGATTTCAGCGGATCGATAAGATACGCGGCGATCACCGCGTCAAAAAATTTTGAAGCATCCGCCCGCGTCTCAAACCGTCGATAGATTTCCTCGAAGGAATCCTCCGCTGCCGTCTCCCCATCCGAAAAAAGCCGGGCGATGTCCTCCGGAACGTCCGCGGAAATCCAGCCCTCCCCGTCCATCTCCATTTGCCGGGGGGCGGACGCCGAAAGCGGCAAAAGCTTGAAAAGGTCCTTGACATTTGCCGAGGCAACGTGCGGAGCTGTCTGGACAAGCCCGGCGAGCTGCCCGAGAACCTCCTTCTCCGCAAGCCTCCCGCCCACGGGGAAGGCCACGGTTTCCTCCGAGAAGGCCAGGCCGACGGCGTAGACCTCCTTCTTCCCGGCAACGACGGAAAGACCGATCGCCTCCGCATTTTCCGCTTTCAGGAGCGCCTCTTCCAGCTCGGCAAATGTCCCTGCCGCCCGGAAGGTCAGGTTTTTTTTCTCTTCCCGGGTCTTGGCAAATGCGGCGAGGAGGCTCCGGAAGCCGAGCTTCCGGTAAATCTCGCGGACCGCCGGGCTCTGCGGATCCCCCGGCGTAAGGTCGCGGATGCTGACCGGAAGCGGCGCGTCAGTGCAGATCGTCGCGAGCTCCTTCGAGAGCTCGGCGAGATCGTAATGCTCCTCCATGGACTGCCGCGCCTTCTTCGGCGTGATCTCGTCCTCGTGCGCCTTCGCGTTCTCTATGCTGTGGTATTTGGCGATGATGGCGGAAGCGGTTTTCGGCCCGACGCCCGGAAGGCCGGGAATGTTGTCCGAGGAATCGCCCATGAGCGCCTTCATGTCGATAAACTCCTTCGGCGTAACGCCCATCTCCCGCACCACGTCGTCCGCAAAATACCGCTCGTAGAGCGTCTCGCCGCCCTTGGTCTTGGGCAGGATGATCTGCGTCTTGTCGCTGGCGATCTGGAGAAGATCCCGGTCGCCGGACAGGATGCGCGGCGCAAGGCCCTCCGCCTCGCCCCTGCGCGCGAGGGTTCCGAGGATATCGTCGGCCTCAAAGCCCGGAAGCGTCACGACGGTGATCCCCATGGCGTCCAAAACCTCTTTGATCAGCGGAAGCTGCTCATGGAATTCCGGCGGCGCGGGCTTTCGCGTGCCCTTGTAGTCCTCGAACCGCTCGTGGCGGAAGGTCTTTTCGCGGGTGTCGAAGGCGACGGCCACATACGCCGGCCGTTCCTCCTCCAGCACCTTCCGGAAAATGGCAAGAAACCCGTAGACGGCATTGGTATGGGTGCCGTCCGGAGCCGTCATCGAAAGCGGCATCCCGTAAAATGCGCGGAAAAGCAGGCTGTGCCCGTCCACCAGGAGAATTTTCTCTTCCATAATACAAGCATCCTTTCCGTTCGAAACGCCGGAACCTGAGACGCAGGCTGCGAGGCTCTCCTTCCGGCTAAAACCCGAGATACTTCAAAAAGGTTTCGGCGGTATCCCCCAGGAAGGTCCAGATCAGCGCGACGATCATGATGACCTCGCCCACGATGACCGCAAGATGCCGGATCGTGCGGAAAACCGCGCGGAAGCGAAGCCCCCGCTCGTTCCTTCGCATGTCCTCCTCCAGGACCTTACGCATATCATACGAAAGATCGCCCTGCTCATCCTGGCCCACATACTGCAGCAGATAGCAGATGGAAAAATAGATCTGCAGGTTTTTGCGGCAGGCGGAGCAGCTTCGGACATGCTGAAGGTAGGCGGCCAGCTCCCGGTCGCCCAACGTCCCGTCGATATACGGCTGCACATACTGCTCCGCTTCCTTACATTCCATAGCAATTCCTTTGCATATATCCGCTTCCCGCCGTCCGGCGAAGGTCCGTCCTTACAACGAAGGATCTGCCGCGAGCTGGCCTTTCTTCGCTCCGCAAAGAATGACAAATGTCAGCCTGCTCCCGCCGTCTATAGAGTCCGGCGTTCCCCCCGCATCAGGCTTTCTCGCTCCGCTTAAGAATACAAGGCAGTTTCCGGCTTCGGCCCAACGCTCACGGCTCGCTTCGTGGAAGCTTCCTTGCGGATACCTCTCCGCTGCGGACGCTCCCCCGCGTTCCATCCGGGTACTCGACAAGCAGCGAAAAATCCTCATCGATCCCCAGCGCCAGGGCTTTGCGTTCCCCCGACGCGTCCCGAAGAACGACCGGCCCGCGCGTTACGCAAAGCTCCCGGTAAGAGGCGAGATACTCCTCTTTTCGAGAGGGAAAGTCCTCGCGCAGACGATCCAGCTCCTCGATGAGCGCCGCGGCAAGAGCCGCGCGCCGCACCCGGACGTCCGGGTACTCGCCTTCAATAGATCCGGCAATCTCCCGCAGCTCCTCCGGAAAGTCCGCGCCGCTGCGCACATTGATCCCGATGCCGACGACGCAGCTCTGCACCTCCGCGCTCTCAGCCTTCAGCGAGAGCTCCGTCAGAATACCGCAGATCTTCCTTTCATGCATTTGCAGATCATTGACCCATTTGATATCCGGACAGATCCCGGTAACCCGGCGAATAGCCTTTGCCGTGGCGACTGCCGCGTACGCGGTAACATCTCTGAGAGCTCTCGGATCGCCGGCATTTCTTAGCAGCATGGACAGATACAGCCCGTCCCCGGCCGGCGAGGCAAAGAACCGGCCGTAGCGGCCGCGCCCTTTCGTCTGCTTATCGGCGATCACGGTAAAGCCCTCCGGCAGCTTCTCCTCGGCCAGCTCCTTAAGATATCGGTTCGTGGAATCCACTTCCTTCAGGCATCGGACCGCTGCCAGCCGTTCTTTGGGCAAATGCATCGCCAGATCGCCGATTCCGAGGCTGTCCGGCCCGCCAAGGAGCCGGTAGCCCCGTTTCCGGGCCGAAACAATTTCGTAACCGGCCTCACGCAGCCGCTCCACGGTCACATGGATGCCGGCCCGGGTCACCCCGAACCGCCGGCTAAGCTCCGCCCCGGAAACATATCCCCGGCTCTGCCCCAAAGCCGTCAAAACCTCGTCCCAAAGCACGTCTATCCCTCCGCAGTTTCTAAAACGAATCTTCCCACACACGATGGGTCCAGTTCTTTCCGGCCGCCGCCTGATTAGCCATATCGCAATCACACAGAAAAAATGATTGACCCTTTATCCTTCCGAATAGTTTCCGAGAAACCGGAAAACCGAACAGCACTTCTTCACGTTCGAAAGCACCTCGCGAACCCTCGGATCGGCGGCATTTCCCTCGACATCCGTATAAAACATGAACTCGAAATCTCTGCCGACGATCGGGCAGCTCTCCAGCTTCACAAGATTCAGCCCCGCACTGGCAAAAAAACCTAAAATCTCATAGAGAGCTCCCGGGCGGTGCGCGGTCGAGAGGATCATGCTGATCCTCGACGCGCCCGGATAGATAACCGGCTCCCTGCTTATGCAGACAAACCGGGTATAGTTGTTGTCGCTGTCCGAAATCCGGTTCTCCAGGATCTCCAGCCCGTAGGCTTCCGCCGCCTCCGGGGAGGCGATGGCGGCCGCTCCCGGCTCCCCGCACTCCGCGACATAGCGGGCGGCGACGGCGGTGTTCAGCACCGGAATCACCGGCACCTTTCCTTCCACGGAACGGACAAATGTGCCGCACTGGCCGAGCGCCTGCTCATGGGAGCGGACGCTGGTGATGTCCTCAAACCGGTTTCCCGGCTTCACGAGCAGCTGATGGCGGATCAGAAGGCGCTCGCCGCGGACGATGGTCACGTCCGCGTCCAGAAGCTGCCGGTAGGTTCCACGCACCGAGCCGTAGGAATTGTTTTCGATCGGCAGAATCCCGTAATCGACGAGGCCGGACTTCACCGCCTCGATGACCCCGGCAAAGCTCCGGAAGAACATCTCCGTCCGCTCCGGGAACATTTTCCGCGCGGCCTGCTGCGAATACGCGCCCTTAATGCCCTGGCAGCCCACGAGGGCCTTCCGCGGAAACACCTCCCCGCTCCCCAAAAGCCGCATCGGACGTCCGGCAACGTTGATCACTTCATAGGACATTCTTCATCCTCTCTAAAAAAACATTTTCGGCCGCGTCCGGCTTTTCGCGGCTCACCGGATCTCCCGGTCCGCGCGGTCGACGGCATCCTTAATATAGGTAAGCTTCCGCATGAGCTTATCAAAGACCTCGGGCACGAGGGCCTGCGGGCCGTCCGAGCGGGCATGCGCCGGATCGTGATGCACCTCGATCTCCAGACCGTCCGCCCCGGCCGCGATCGCGGCGCAGGCCATATCCGGGATCAGCGACGCTTTGCCGGCGGCGTGCGACGGATCGAGCACGATCGGCAAATGCGTAAGCTGCCGGAGCACGGGGACGCAGGCGATATCCAGCGTGTTGCGCGTGTAGGTCTCATAGGTGCGGATGCCTCTCTCGCAGAGGATAACATTCGGGTTGCCGCCCGCGAGGATATATTCCGCGCTCATCAGCCACTCCTCGTAGGTCGCGCAAAGACCGCGCTTTAAGAGGATCGGCTTTCGGGTCTGCCCCAGGGCCTTGAGCAGCGAGAAATTCTGCATGTTCCGCGCGCCGACCTGAAGCACATCCACGTTGTCAAAAAGCGGGAGCTGCGAAGCGTCCATGATTTCGGAGACGATCGGAAGCCCGGTCTCCTCCTTCGCCTTCAGAAGAAGACGAATGCCCTCGATCTTCATGCCCTGGAACGAGTAGGGCGAGGAGCGCGGCTTGAACGCGCCGCCGCGGAGCATGGTCGCGCCGGAGGCCTTGACGGCCCGGGCGATGGTGAGGAGCTGCTCCTCGGACTCCACGGAGCAGGGGCCGGCCATGACGGTCATCGTGCCGCCGCCCACCTGTGTGTTGCCGACCTTGATCACGGTATCCTCCGGGTGGAATTTTCGATTGGCGTCCTTGAAAGGCTCCTGCACCCGCTTCACGGAGTCAACGAAATCCAGCGCGGAGATCAGATCCACGTCGATGCGCCGCGTGTCGCCCACAAGCCCCAGAACCGTCTGGGACGCGCCCACCGTCGGATGAACCGAGATTCCCTGGCTCTCCAGCCAGCTCGTAAGCCCCTCCAGCTGCTCCTTGTCCGGATTGTTCTTCAGAATAATAATCATGGCATTACCCCCTGCGTAATTCTTTGCAGATACAAAGCTTTATATCTGCATCAACGGTTTTTTGTCGCCGCGTCCGCGGCTGGATTTCTTCGGAAATCCGCCTGAATCGATCACCGGAAACGATATTTTCCGCTTTCGTGAACGTTCTTACCAATTGTTTCAGTCTACACCACCTAACCGGCAAATGTCAATCGCTACATAAAGGCGCGGCGCGGTTTCTGCCTTCCCGTTGTTACGGTTCACTTCGTTCGCAGTAACGGGCAAACAGAAACCTTTCAACTTTCTCTTTCAACGACAGACAAATTATGGTACAATGTCCTTATCGTGAAAATTCAGTAAGCTTTCGGATCGCCCTTCGTCCGGCACGAAAGCGCTTCGCGGCAAGTTTTATGATGATCATCCTTACCCGAAAGGAGGCTTTATGGACGTTTTATATATTGTGGTTCCCGCATACAATGAAGCCGCCAACATCCGCCAGCTCGTGGAGGACTGGTACCCGGTCGTCCAGGCGCACGACGGCAACGGCAAATCCCGCCTCGTCGTGATCAATGACGGCAGCAAGGACAAAACCTACGAGATCCTGCGCCAGCTCGCCAAGGGCCGCCCCTTCCTGGAACCGCTCACCAAGCCAAACGGCGGCCACGGCTCGACCGTCCTCTACGGCTATCGCTACGCCTTAAAGCACAACGCGGATTACATCTTCCAGACCGATTCCGACGGTCAGACGCTTCCGGAGGAATTTGAGTCCTTCTGGAGACTGCGCGACAGGCACGACGCCATCTTCGGAAAACGTCCTCACCGGCAGGACGGCTTCAGCCGGAAGGTCGTAGAGCGTGTGCTCTGCCTGCTTCTCTTTTTCATCTTTGGCGTCCGCCTTCCCGACTCCAACGCGCCGTTTCGGCTGATGACGCGGGAATTCCTTCAGAAATACGTCCCGATCCTGGATCCGGATTACAATCTTCCCAACGTCATGCTGACCGTCTGCGCGGCTTATTTTCATGAAAAAGCGACGTTCCGGGAGGTCACGTTCCGGCCGCGCCAGGGCGGCAAGAATTCGATCAATATCCGAAAGATCTTCAAGATTGGCTGGAAATCTCTCCGCGACTTCTCGCGTTATCATAAGATCATGCGGCAAATGAAGAAGGAGGCGCGGAACGGAAAGGTGAGGCGGTGAGCCGCTGCTTTTCGACAAATGAATATGGATGAAACCATGGGGCTGTCGCATTTCGCTTTTTACGCCGAACAGGGTCTGCATCTTTAAAGGGTGCCGGGCATGTTTCGCGGCCAGGCGGTTGTATGCGGCAGCCTTTTGCTTTAACAGCCGCACGCATCCCTCACATCCGCAAAGAAGGTTTTGTAGACGCGGTGGAGGGGGAGGCCGACGACGTTGAAGTAGTCGCCGATAATACCGCGGACGTGACGCGAGAAGATTCCCTGGATGCCGTAGCTTCCGGCTTTGTCGAAGGGCTCGCCGGAGGCAAGGTAGGCCTCGATCTCCGCGTCGGAAAGCGTATCGACCATCACCTCGGTCTCCTCGAAAAAGACCTTTTCCCGTCCTTCCGGGAGATAGATTCCGCAGACTCCGGTCAGGACATGGTGCGAACGACCCGAAAGAGAGCGGAGCATCTGCCGGGCCGCCGAAGCGTCCCGGGGCTTTCCGAGGATTTTTCCGTCAAGGACGACAATCGTATCCGCCCCGAGCACCAGCGCCGGCCGTTCCGCGTCCGGCTTCGGTTCTGAGCGTTCCGCGGCCCACTTCAGCGCCGGCCGTTCCGCGCCGGGCTTCGTCAGCCCGGCGATTTCTCCCGATAAGCTCCCGGCGCTTTCCAGCATATCCGCCACCGCGTGTGCCTTACCCCGGGCAAGCGAAACGACCACCTTCGAGGGCTGCGACTCCTCCGTCCGCTCCTCACTTTCGGAGACCAGCACGTCAAAATCAACCCCGATCCTCGCAAGCAGCTCCCTGCGCCTTGGTGAAGCCGAGGCCAGAATAACCCTGCGCCGCATCCGAAACTCTCCCCGCCGGTCGGTTTCCGCCCCTTCCTGGCCGGAAAATTCGGTTTCCCGCCTCATCCAAGAACCCCCTTGATGGCCGCAAGCAGCTCGTCAAACGCTTCATAGGCCGGAAGATCCGGGTTTTCCGCTTTAATCGCGTCCGTAGACTTAAAGAGAAAACCCGCCTTGCTCGCGCGGATCATGCCCAGATCGTTGTGGCTGTCCCCGGCCGCGATGGTATCGAACCCGATCGACTGCAGAGCCTTCACCGTCGTCAGCTTCGACTTCTCCACGCGCATCCGGTAGCCCGTGATCTCGCCGTCCGGTGCGACCTCCAGCGTGTTGCAAAAGAGCGTCGGCCATCCGAGCTTTGCCATCAGCGGCTTAGCGAACTGCGTAAAGGTGTCGCTCAGGATAATCACCTGCGTCAGCTCCCTGAGCTCGTCAAGAAATGCCCGCGCGCCGGGCAGCGGATCGATCTTCGCGATCGTTTCCTGGATCTCGCGAAGGCCAAGGCCATGCTCCTTCAGGATACCCAGCCGGTAACGCATTAATTTGTCATAGTCCGGCTCATCGCGGGTCGTCCGGCGAAGCTCCGGGATCCCGCTTGCCTCCGAGAACGCGATCCAGATCTCGGGAACCAGAACACCCTCCATATCCAAACAAACAATATCCATAGATTTCCCTTCGTCCGGCGCGGGCGCGCCGGCCTGTCCTTTCTCCCGGTCATCCGGGTTTTCTTTTGTGCAGGCCAAAGCCTGTCCTTCGCAAAAGCTGTCTCCCGTTCTTCCGAAACCGGAAGAAACCCCCTTACGTGAAATGACAAAGCTTCCGCATTTCCGATCCCCGCATCCGCATGCCGGTCACCTGATAATTTTACACCAAAAACCTCCGGGCTTCAATGGCCGCCGTCACAGATTCTTTGCCCCTGTGTGAGAAGGCGGCCGGGGTATCCGTAACCACAAAAAAAGGCCGGCATGTGCCGGCGGTTCCACCGGCATATGCCTGACCTTTTGACGGGCGAATGATCAAATCGCATCTTCAGGAGCCCGGCTCCCTGACTGTCCGGCAGCGGCTGCCCGCTTACGCCTCAGTCTTCATCAGAAAGCGACCCCCCCGGTATATTTAAACTTCTCAACAAGCATTTCTTTCTGTATTTCCAATTCTCTAATCGGATCGAAGCCTTCCTGCGGGTAATAAATCAGCCCTACGGCGAACCTCGTCACGGCCGCAAGCATCAGATGGATCGAAACCGAGAACATCTGCTCCGCCGAAAAATCTGTCCGCAAGGTGTGGTCATGCTCCGCTTTCTCGTAAATCGAGAAAAACAACTCCCGCAGGATATCGACAACCTCCTGATACGGGCTCATATCCGACTCCGGAATTTTCTCCGAAAAGGCATAAATATTAAAAAACTGGTTAAAGCGAAGAAGGTCGCGCCGGTTCCGGTACGTATCAATGAAAGAATTCAGGAAATTTTCATAGGCCTCCAGGGCCGTCATCTCGGCAAAGTCCATGCTGTCCCGGAGCTTCCTTCTTTCTTCGATCATTCCGCCCCAGGTCCACGCGGCCACGGCAACCACGAACCCGGGCTTCTTATCGAAATACCGGTACAGCGTTGCCGTTCCGTAACCGCACGCTTCCGCAACCATCGGCAGCGTGACAGCCTCTATACCCTTTTCAGAAAACAGCCGAAACCCCGCTTCCAGAAAATCCCTCTTCTTTTTCTCCATCTGCATCGCATCCTGCGCCCTGTCACGCATAAATCCCCCTCCCTGAAATCTTCAATCCAAATACATCACACGCATTCGCCGCAGACGGTATGATACCGAATCGCTGTCCATAATCATTTTCACGTCAGTTCAGCAGAATTGGAGTTTCTGGTCACACGGTGACCAGAAACGAAGGCGTTTTGCAATGAAATCGCCCTGCGGGCGATGGCAAAACGCAGGTCAGCGACAAACTATAATTTTAT
>CACZBB010000040.1:0-2808 GCA_902779245.1 uncultured Lachnospiraceae bacterium
GTTCATACACAGGCTGATTTATGTCACTGGCCCGTGCCAAACAGCGACGCGCAGCTAGTCCTTTAGGGCGAGTGTTTGGCACGGGAGTGACTTGTAACGGGCTTTCTTTTGTAGATGCGGGGGATTGAACCGCGGGGGATCACTCTTGGAACCATGCGAATCTCACATTAATCTATTGAAATATGGCTTAAGTGCTTTATGATGAAGGTCAGAAGCTTGAACTACTCGCTTATTTTCTTATGAAAGGTGGCAAACATGTCCAGAACAGCAAAAAGAATTCTCATGACTGTCTTCGGCGTTCTCCTTACAGGTGTCTGCGTCGGCTTTGCCGACTTTGCCGATCTTGGTTTTGATCCGTTTCAGGTTTTTGCCCACGGCATCTGGAACCTGACGCCGCTGGATTTCGGAACCGCCTACCTGATTTTGAATGTTCTTCTTCTTGTCCTGATGCTGATTTTCGCGCGGAAAAAGATCGGGCTCGGAACGCTGATCAACCTTTTCCTCCTGGGCTATGTTGCGTCCTTTGTCGCGGACTTCCTGAAGAAGCTTTTTCCGTCGCCAACCCTGCCCTTCCGTATTGTGGTGCTGCTGATCGGGCTTGCGCTGATGTGCCTGGCTTCCGCCCTTTACTTCGAGGCGGATCTCGGCGTTTCCACCTACGACTTTATCGCGCTCACGATCTGTGAGAAGAAGCCCTGGCCCTTCCGCTTCGTCCGGATCGCCACCGACCTCCTGTGCGTCGTCATCGGCGGCGTTCTCGGAGCGAAGATCGGCATTGGAACCATCATCACGGCCTTCTTTATGGGACCCTTTATCGAATTCTTCCGCAAGCGCGTCGCTCAGCCGATGCTGAGGTAAATCCTGTGGAGCCGGTTCTTTGGAAACGGCCGTAAAAAAAGAGGGACTGCCGCAAGGGCAGCTCCTCTTTTTTTGCAAAACGCCTTCGTTTCTGGTCACCGTGTGACCAGAAACGTTATTTCTTCGTGAGGTTCTTCACCGTATAGATGGCAAGACCGATGGAGAAAACAAGCCCGACAGCGGAGATGGCCGGTATGCCGCCCGGCGCTTTCGGGGTAATATCCGCGAGAGTCAGGATACAGGAGCCGAAAAACAGTACACAGGCAAATACCGCCAGAACAATATTTTTGATCGAGGTTGAAGCCTTATTCACAAGCTCCTCATATCCGGTCAGCTCAAGGTTGATCTTTGTCCGGCCTCTTGCAAGGCCTTTCAGAACGTCCGAAGCCATCGCCGGGATCCTTGCGGCCTTCTTTCCGGCCTCCATCGCATCCTTGCCGATGGCCATGATCTCGGACTTGAGGTTGAAGTTCTTCTTCGCGCGATCCATCAGCTTGTTGGAAATGATCTCGAAAAGATTCAGCTCCGGGCAGAACTGCTCGATCACGCCCTCAATGGTGCCGAGAGAGCGGATCAGCATCGTGAATTTGCCCGGCATCTTGACGTGATGCTTCGCCGCAAGATTGCAGATCTCCTCCAGGAGCATCGAAACATCAATATCGCTGAGGCTGCTCACATTGACATAACGGTCAAGGAAGATGTCCAGATCCTCCATCAGCCGATCCCGGTTGGTCTTCGGCGAAGCCGCGCCCATGCTCATCACCGAATTGGCGATGGCTTCCGTGTCCCCTTCGAGGACGCCCAGCACCAGCGACTGAATGATATTAATATCGCCGGTCGTGATTCTGCCGAGCATGCCGAAATCGATCCAGACCGGCTTTCCCTGGCTGATCATGATATTCCCCTGATGGGGATCCGCGTGGAAGACGCCGACGTCCAGCACCTGATGCAAATAGTTGTCGACGATTTCACGGCCGATATCTTCCGGATTATAGCCGTCCTCGATGACCCGGTCTCTTTTGGAGATCGAGTAGCCGTCCACGAAGGACATGGTGAAGATCTGCTCTGTGGTCAGCTCGTCGATGACCTCCGGGCAGGAGATCTTCGTCTCGTCTTCAATGCAGTTTTCCCGGAAGAATTTCGTGTTCCGGGCTTCCGTGCGGAAGTCCAGCTCTTCCTCCGTCACCTTCTCGAACTCTTCGATGACCTCGATGAAATCCATCTGATCATCGGCATTTTCCGCGCTTTCCGTCATGATGTTCATTCCCTTTGCCAGCTTCTTGAGAAGGACAAAGTCCTGACGCATCATTTCGGCGATATACGGACGCCGTACCTTGGTCACGACCTTCCGGCCGTCCTTGAGCACGGCAAAGTGCGCCTGTCCGACCGACGCGGAGCCGAGCGGTTTATCCCGGAACTCGCTGTAGATCTCGTCGATCTTCATGCCGGTCTGTTCCTCGATCACGGCGCGGGCCAGCTTCGGATCCAGCTCCTGAACGTTCTGGCGCAGCTTTTCGAGCTCCTTGCAGTACCTTTCCGGAAGCATATCCACACGGCTGGACATGATCTGGCCGATCTTGACGTAGGTCGGTCCAAGGTCCTCCAGCGTTGTGCGCAGCTCCTCCGGCGTCAGGCCGTTGGCATAGAAATTATGCCGGGCAAATACGCTGAGGATTTCCGCGCTGCGGCGCTTGGCGCCCTTTAAGATTTTTTTCTCGCCCGAAAGAGCCGCGGCTCCCTCCGCGCGCACCTTCTGCTTTTTCGCGTCCGTCCACTGGGGAAGCTTTTTTCCTTTCGCGGCAGCCTTTTCTTCCGATTTGGCAAATGCCGGCTTTGCCTTTGCCGCGGCCGGCTCCTTTACGGCGCTTTCCTCAACGGCCGGAGCCGCCGGGATTTCCGCGACGGTTTCGGCCGCAGCAGCATCCTTAACCGCATCGACCGCAGCCGCCG
>CACZBB010000040.1:2838-3990 GCA_902779245.1 uncultured Lachnospiraceae bacterium
ACCGCATCGACCGGAGCCGCCGCGGTTTCTTTCACCGTCTCGGCTGCCAGGGCAGCATCCTTAACCGCATCGGCCGGAGCTTTCGCGGCTTCTTCAACCGTTTCGACCGCCGCCGCGGCTTCTTTCACCGTCTCGGCCGTCGGGGCAGCATTCGCGACGGTTTCGGCCGCCGCCGCGGCTTCTTTCACCGTTTCGGCCGTCGGGGCAGCATTCGCGACGGTTTCGGCCACCGCAGCAGCATCCTTAACCGCATCGGCCGGAGCTTCTTTGACCGGCTGGACCGGGGCTTCCGAAACATCTGTCGTTACGTTTACGACGATGGATTCTTTGCGAACCTTTGCGCCGGTTTTTCCGGCATATTTATTCCTTGACATCCCCTGCCTCCTCTCAAACATTCCTGAACGGCCAGACCAGAACGACCCGAATGATGCTGAAGACCGAGGTGAGCAGCATCATGCATCCGATCACGTTCTTAATCACTGCCGTGGAATCCCACCAGGGATTGATCAGCAGGATCACGCCGAATGCGGCGGTCAGAGCGGCCAGCACCGCAAGTACGACCCAGGCAGCGTGACCGGCGCGGCGGGCATATCTGTACGCGGAGCTGAAATCGTAAATCCCTTCCACGATCAGCACGAGCCCGAACACGAGGCTCAGCAGCGGAAGCATGTCCAGCATCTGGATCAGGACAAAAAGACCAAGAAGAGCAGCCAGTACCCCGCCGGTCAAATAAATATAATTGACCAGTACCTTCTTGCTGGAACAGAAGTCCAACATGATGACGGTAGCCCAGACCAGCAGAACATACCCCAGTGCGGAGATCAGCATACCGATATGGGAAACCGGCATCATGATCATCAGGATGCCGATGGCGATCATGATGATCGATGACATGATCCAGCTTCGCTTCATTTTTCCGAGTTCCTGAGACAACATTGTGCATCTACCTCCCTTATGCTCGTCCTTTCAGGATCCTTTCTAAATAAAATATATTAACATTAGACGAAGACTGTGTCAATAAAAGAGCGAAAACCTGGTATTGTATTTTGAAATGTGGTTTCTGGTCACACGGTGACCAGAAACGAAGGCGTTTTGCAATGAAATCGCCCTGCGGGCGATGGCAAAACGCAGGTCAGCGACAAACTATAATTT
>CACZBB010000040.1:4067-23793 GCA_902779245.1 uncultured Lachnospiraceae bacterium
GTCAGCGACAAACTATAATTTTATGGTTCATACACAGGCTGATTTATGTCACTGACCCGTGCCAAACAGCGAGTGTTTGGCACGGGAGTGACTTGTAACGAAATGTGAACAATTTGCCGATATTTAAGGCGCGGCCAGAAACACATTTCCCCAAAAGATTAGTAATTTTTGTCGGGTAAAACCTTGCTAATCAGGATGTTTTTGTGCTACTATACTAATAAGGATCATTACAAGAGGGGCTGTTTGTGCGGCCTGGAAAGGAAGACGTATGGGAGCAAAAAAAAGAAAAATCCAGTCCACGCTTTATAACAGCGGACTGGCGTTTATCGTGCTTGGCTTCTGGTCGGCGATTAAGGGAAGTATTTCCCTCTTTTTGGATTATGGGACATTACTAAAGGATGAAATTCATAAATTCCTGCTTTCGATGGAGACAGAGTTTGTCGCGGAAGAATTAAGGCAGCTGGAGAATTTGGTCTATATGGTGCTTGTGGGCCTTGTCATCGGTGTCGCGGTGGTCGTACTGCTCTTTCATTTCTTTATTGGCCGGGCGGCAATGCAGGAAGGAAAGGGCAAGAAGAAGAAGATCATCTACCTGATCGTTGCCTTCCTTTATCTCGCGTTCAACGTATTTATCTATATATACGGCATTGTGGATTCGGGCAGTGCGGATTTATTCGACTATTCCGAGCTAATCGTTGACCTGACGGTTTATTTCGCGTGCATCTTGATCATCATAAGCTCCATTCAGCTCCGGCGGATCGCAAAGCAGGAAAACGCGGTCGGCCTGGCGGCTTAAGGATGCCCGGGCAATATCCATTTGAAGAGAAAGGAAAAAAAATATGCAGGAAGATTTCCACTATTATGCGGCATATTGCGCGGCGTATCTTGCGGGATTTGACCACGAGGAAAGCTTGCGGATCGGCTATGCCGACCAGTTTTGTGACTGCTGCACGGAGACTTATCTCGGGAAGGTGAAAGGTCCCCGCGCCGCGGCGACGACGCAGAGCCAGCCGGAGCTCGCCTCCGCGCCCGGAGACCTGCTGAGCATCCAGAACATGACGAGGATCTGGGCCTCCTTCCACTTCCTTCCCTATGATCTGAACGCGACTCTGCCGGGACACCATTCGAAAAAATATATGCAGAAGTATCGCCTGATCTGTAAGCCGAACAGCGATCAGGTCGAAGAGACCGTCCGCATTGCCAAGGGCAGGAGTCTCGAGCACTTTGGGATATCGATGCATGTGCTGTCGGACACCTGGGCGCACACCTATTTCGCGGGAACGCCCTCGCTTGTCATCAACAATGCGACGGGGTTTTATGATCTGAATACGGACAAGCCGCTTGTTTTCTCGCACAATCCCACGATTCCGGAGGATCCCGAGAAGGGGAATTATGTCAACAGCCCGAATCTCATGGATGAGGTTTCCATCATGGTCCTGGGACACGGCCGGGCCGGCCATCTGCCGGATTACAGCTTCTTCCGCTACAAATATATGCCGGCATGGGGCAATTACGAGGAGATCGTCAAGGATAATCCCGCGGACTATTATCTCGCGTTTCGTCAGATGGTGACCGCCCTGAAGTATTTCCACGGTGATATCGATGAGTTCGTGAGAGGCGTTTATGATGAGGTCTCCGTGGAGCCGCACAGGGAGCGGATCATGGCGATTCTGGAAAAACGACAGGTCAACGCCTGCGCGGACTGGAAAGCGTTCGGAGAGGAGCTTTCCGGTCAGACGATCCCGGATTTTGACATCTTTGCTTTTGAGAAGGAATATCTTGACGCGGCCCGGAAGGAGGATACCTTTCTCGGAAGGTTCTGCGCCGGCGCGATCGCGCAGAAGAGCATGATCACGAATCGGATCTATCTCTCAGGGAGCAATCTGGCGGGCGTCTCCGTGGATGCTGAAGGGAGACGCTTCCAGAGGAACAGCAACTGAAGGAAGGGGATGCGCAATGAGCCTTGTTAAAAAAATCCTTACATTGATTACGAGTCTCCTGATGGTCATTGTTGCCGTCGGCCTCGTGATCGAGCCGGAAATTGGCTACTATATTATGATTTTCATCCTGATCGGTGTTCTGCTCGTAAAGAGTATACAGAGCGTCTGGTACTACTTTTCGATGGCCAGGCACATGGTCGGAGGACTCTTTTATTTCTATCAGGCCGTGCTGTTTGTGGATTTAACGCTTGCGTCCCCGATGCTTCTGATCGCCCCCCGATGGATCGTGGCGCTGTATTTAAACGGCTTGATCGCTTTTTCGGGTGTTCTGGATATTCTCAGAGCAACGGATCAGAAAAAAATGCAATGGCCTCAGTGGAAGCTTCGGATGGTTTTGGGCCTATCGAAGGTTCTGTTCGCGATTGTTGCCATGGTCGCCATGAGATCTCCGGAAATGCTGACGAGAATCTACAGCTTTGTTCTGGTCTACACGGCGATTATGAGAGTCATGAGTGCCCTCCGGTCCGAAAATGTGGTATATTACACACAGTGAACGGGGAGCTCCTGTTTACATCCGCACCGAACGCTTGCTGTCCGGCTGCGGGCGGATGAAAGAAACGGCAGAAGAAAACGCGGCGATGGTTTCGCCGCGTTTTCTTTGCCTTATTCATCAAAGCCGCGCGCTGCCCTTGGCGGCGCGCGGCTTTGCGGTATGAACAATAACGTTACAAGTCACACCCGTGCCAAACACTCGCTGTTTGGCACGGGCCAGTGACATAAATGAGCCTGTGTATGAACCCTAAAATTATCGTTTGTCGCTGACCTGCGTTTTGCCATCGCCCGCAGGGCGATTTCATTGCAAAACGCCATCGTTTCTGGTCACCGTGTGACCAGAAACACAATAACTTTTCGCCTTCCGCCGCCCGTTATGGTCGGAAGGGGCTAAGGACCTGTTATAAAAAGGGCGGAAGCCGCTTATCCCAGCAGCGCGAGCAGCTCGTCGCGGCTGATGCTGCTGGAGCTGACGGCTTCGGCGCTTAAGAGATCCTCGGCGAGGGCGCGCTTTTGTTCCTGAAGCTCAAGAATGCGGTCCTCGATGGTGTCCTTCAGGATGAGTCGGTAGACCGTGACCACCTTCGTCTGACCGATGCGGTGGGCGCGGTCGGTAGCCTGGTTCTGGGCGGCCACGTTCCACCACGGGTCGTAGTGGATGACCACGTCGGCGCCGGTCAGGTTAAGACCCGTGCCGCCGGCCTTCAGCGAGATCAGGAACACGGGCGTGTCGTCCTGGTTGAAGGCCTTGACGAGCTTCGCCCGTTCCTCCTTGGGCGTCGAGCCGGTGATCTTATACCAGGCGATCCCCTCGGCTTTCAGGTCTTCTTCAAGAAGCTCCAGCATAGAGGTGAACTGGGAGAAGAGCAGGATCTTGTGCTCGCCGTCCACGGCGCTCCGGATGAGGTCGAGGCAGGCTTCCCGCTTGGCGGAATCGGCATGGTAGTCCTCCATAAGGAGCTGCGGGTCGCAGCAGATCTGCCGGATGCGGGTGAGCTCGGAGAGAATCTGGATACGGCTTCGGCTGAAATCCTCCTCGGTCTTTGCGCGGAGCTCCTTCTTCATCTTCACGACGCTCGCGTTGTAGAGCTTCTGCTGCTCGCCGCCCTTTAGGAGGCCGGCGTAGCGAATCTCCTCCAGCTTGTCAGGCAGATCCGTTAAGACTTCCTTCTTCGTGCGCCGGAGGATGAAGGGCGCGACCATGCGGTGCAGGCGTTCACGCGCCTTTTCGTCGCCGCTTTTTACGATCGGCATCTCAAGGTCCGAGCGGAACTCGCTGTAGCTGTAGAGGAAGCCGGGCATCAGGAAGTCGAAAATACTCCAGAGGTCGCTTAATTTGTTCTCGATGGGCGTTCCGGTCAGCGCGAAATGTGTCTTCGCCTTCAGCATTTTCACGGATTTCGCGGCGATGGTCGCCTGGTTCTTGATGTACTGCGCTTCATCGACAATCGCGAACCGGAAAGTCAGATCTTCGTATTCCGAAAAATCGCGCTTCAGATAATCGTAGGAGGTGACCAGCACGTCGAAGGAGGCCGCCGCCGCGATGATGGTCCGGCGCTCGGCGGCCGTCCCGACGACGGGCGCGGCGGAAAGCTCCGGCGCGAAGCGGGAGAGCTCGTCCTGCCAGTTGTAGACCAGCGAGGCCGGGCAGACGATAATGGACGGCCCTGTCTCCGGAGCCTCCAGCTTCGTCGCGAGGAGCACGGCGATCGCCTGAAGCGTCTTGCCAAGGCCCATGTCGTCGGCGAGGATCCCGCCGAAGCCATAGGCGTCCAGCGTCCGAAGCCAGCGATAGCCGGTGATCTGGTATTTGCGGAGCGTACCCTTCAGGAAATCCGGAACCGCGAAATCCGCGTCGGAAACCGTCTTGAACTCCTTGACGAGAGATTTAAAATGCCGGTCCCGGTTGGTATAGGTATCCTGCATGGATTCCAGCATCCGGTCGAGGTAAAGGGCGCGGAAGGCCGGTACCTGAAGCTTCTCCTGGATGAGCGACTTTGGCGCGAGGTGCAGCGCGTTCAGAAGCTCGTTCATCTGCGCGATGGCTTCGTTGTCCTCCAGCTGGATGAAATCCCCGCTCTTTAGGCGGACATATTTCGCCTTTTTCCGATAGCCGTTTAGAACTTCCATGAGCTCTTCCGGCGTGAGGTCCTCCGAGGTGAGCGTAAGATCCATGAGGCCGCTGTCCAGAGAGACGCCGATCTGCATGTGCATGCGCCGGCGTACCTTGAGGGCGCGGAAGCGCTCGGAGGCGCGAACCTCGGCGAATTCCATGAGGTCGGAGAGACCGTGCTCCAGAAATTCGAAGAGGGAGGCCTCGCCCGTCGCGGAGAGGAAGAGTCCGGCTTCAACATCGTGCTCGGGCAGATACCGTTCGAGGAAGAGGATCATGGACTCCTCGGCGATCTTGTCGCGGTAATTTTCCGCCGTTTTTTTGTGTTCCCTCCAGGCGTATACGTCAAATGGCGTGTGCCGAAGGCTTCCGTAGTAGACCTCCGGCCGGCAGAGGACGATGCCGTCCTGGAGGTCGAGGTACGCGAGAAATGCGGGCTCGGCGGGGATGTACTGCTCGATGAGCTCTGTATTTTCAAGATTGACGGCAGCGATCTCCTGCAGCTGGGGAAGGATCTTGCGCCAGAACTCCGTCAGGCGGCGGCGGCCGATGCTGATCCGGATCTCGCCGTCTTTGTCGGCGCTCCGAACGAGCGGCAAAAGCGCTGTCTCCTCTTTTCGGGGAATCCGATAGAAGGTATCCCCGTCCAGAAAATAGCTGCCGGCGGAGCCGTGCAGCATGTTCGGAAGCTTTCCGGTGATCTCGAGGCCGATGAATTCCTTCCGGCCGTTTCCGGAAAACGAAGGCTTTACGGCAAGCGCGGGCTTGTAGTTGGCGTCCTTCATGGTGACAAAGCCTTTTTGCCGGCGATCGCCGGTCTGCTCCCAGGCGACGGGCTCGTCCCCGGCTGTTTCGAACAGGCGGTCCAGGATCTCCCCGGAGAGCGGGAGACGGTCGGTGATGCGGTTCCATCCCGCCTCCGAGTCATAGAAATAGACATTTCCGGTGGCTTCCCGCTCAAGACCGGAGAACATGGCGAGGATGTGGATCGCCTGACGAAGAAAGGCCAGCCATTTTTTTCCGGACTCGTTGAAGGCATCCTCGCTGAGGTGAAGGACCGTGGAGCTGCCGCAGGTCATATCTTTTTTCGCGGTAACGTCATGGCAGAATTCCTGAAGCTTCGGTACCTTGTACATTCTGCCGGAGCCGACTTTAAAAAGGACGGACCAGTCTCCGTAGGAATCCAGACGGATCTGGGGAATCAGGCTTAGGGAGGCAGACCTGGCCGGGAGCGCATGGGCGGCGGCCGATGACTCCAGCCCGAAGGCGTCAAAAAGCTCCATGCCGGAACGGCTGGTCGCGTCGCCGACCGGGTTGGCTTTCAGATGCTCCTCGACCGCTATGAGCAGAGCGGCTTCGTGCACGCAAAGCTTATGGCCGACGCGCCCGTCCGTTCCGAAGCTTATCATACAGCTCCAATCCTCGCATTGACTCCGGATGGGTCCGTCCTGGTCAAAATACATGGAGGCCAGCCGTGAGCCGCGCCGATCGGTAAGCTTTGCCTGAATATGGAGCGCATCCTCCGAATTATCCTCGGGATGCACATAATGCATTCCGAAGGAATAGTAATCTCGAAGGTCGAAAAAACCGACCTTTACGGTGTATGCGATGTCGGGATTCGATAGAAGCCGGAGCGCTTTGGCCTGGATGTCTTTGCTGAGCGAGATGCCTCTGCGGAAATTCTCGACATGGAAGTAGCGGTAGGCTTCGGAGGCTCTGGAACCGCCTGCGCCCTCCGCGGCGGCCGTGCGCTCCTTCTGCTCGGCTTCCTGCATGGCGGAAAGCTCCTCGATGCCTTCGCGGTAGGTGCTTTGCAGACGCCGGGCATTTTCTCCCGCGGGGGTGCGCTTCTTTTTATTATCCGTGTCGGCGCTTCTCGGAGCAGGATGCGCGTCGGCATCGGCTTGCGCGCTTTTGACCAGCCTGTTTTCCAGAAGATCATTCAGGTAAAGCTTTTCCAGCAGGCAATCCTCCGTGTAATGGAGAGCCGCCGCCATATGCGCGCAAAAGCCGCCGTTGGCCGCTTCGCTGCAGCCGCAGACAAGGCGGCTGATGCGGTCGCTGTAATCCAGATGGATCTCCACACGGTAATTGCGGTCGCCGCGCACCTGGACGCTGTAGCCGTAGTCCTCCTGCGCGAGCCGCTTGGCTTTGCCCTGGGAGCAATAGGACATCCCTTTTGCGATGGTTTCTTTATCAAATAATGATTTCCAGCTCAGCATAGGTTTACCTCGATCAGAGAAATGCAGACGATATCTTTTTATATTACATGATTTGTGTGGAAACCGCAAGACCTTGCAATCTGTTTGATTCGGTGGTTTAATGGTTACAAGTCACTCCCGTGCCAAACACTCGCCCTAAAGGACTAGCTGCGCGTCGCTGTTTGGCACGGGCCAGCGACATAAATCAGCCTGTGTATGAATCATAAAATGATAGTTTGTCGCTGAACTGCGTTTTGCCATCGCCCGCAGGGCGATTTTATTGCAAAACGCCTTCGTTTCTGGTCACCGTGTGACCAGAAACGTTTAATGATGCTAAGGAGAAAATGGCGGAGCCATAGGAGGGTGCCATGACGGACGCAAGGACGCTTTACAAGCTGATCATTTTATATATGCTGCGGCGGGTGACATTTCCGCTGACCAATGCGCAGATCACGGAGTTTATCGTCGGGAAGGGGTATACCGATTATTTTCATGTGCAGGAGGCGATCAGCGATCTGATCGACGCGAAGCTGATCACGTCCGAGAGACTCCGCAACACCTCCCTCTATCAGGCGACGATCGATGGTGAGAACACGCTGGAGTACTTCAGCTATATGATCTCGGACGCGATCAAAAACGAGATCGATGACTTCGTGCGGGAAAATGCCTTTGAAATGCGCAATGAATCGAATACGAAATCGGATTATTCGCTGACCGAGAGCCGGGAGTATGCCGTCCACTGCTGGGTGCAGGAGGGAAAGGAGCCGCTGATCGACCTGACCGTCAACGTTCCGACGGAGGAGGAAGCCGAGCGGGTCTGCGCGAACTGGCCGGAAAAAAGCCAGGAGATCTACCTGTATGTTCTGGAAACGCTGCTGGAGAATCAACGCTGAGAAAGCCGCGGCGGGGAGATGGCTGGTTACTGTTCACTCCGTTCACAGTTGAGAGGAGAATTTTGTAAAATACGCATTGAATTTAGTGCGTTGAAATGGTACAATGATAAAGTTTCAAGGAATCCTTGTTTTTGCAGCGAAGATCTGTGGATCAGGCATTTCGCGAGAATGGCCGGTAAAAATGGGAGAAGATCGATGAATAAGAAACTTCACACAGATTCCGTGGATGGACTTTTTAAGGCGATTCTTTGCCTGCAGAGTGTGGAAGAGTGCTATACCTTTTTTGAGGATGTGTGCACGATCAATGAAATTCTCTCGCTTTCTCTCGTCTGGGGACGGCTCGGCGGGGAAAAGAAATGACATTTTCCGGTGAAAGACACCGTATCTTTTCATAAAGCCACGAAAGCAGCGACACTGTCGGCTCTTCTTAAAGGGCAGGCGGTGCCGTTTTCTGTATTTCAGGCCTTTTTTCGTTTTTCTCTGGGCGTCTCTTCTTCCGGCTGTTTTTCATGCTCCTCTCCCAGACGGTCGACGAGCCGCTCAAGGAGGCGCTTGCGGACGATGATATCGTTGCTGAGGATACCGATGAGGGAAAGAGTCCGCAAAAAATCCCGGTTTTTCTCCGGGGCGTCCGAAAATGCCGCGCCGGCGGTCTCGAGGGCGGACAATAGCTCCTGCCTGTTCGCTTCCCGGCGGTCCTTCGCGAGGGCGAGGATCTCCTGATACACCTCCCGGATCGTGGGCGAGCCGTCCTCCGGGCGGAAGCAGGCCTCGCACAGGGGCCGGGTGATGGCGCGGATGTCGCTGATGGACAGAAAATCCTTGAGATAGTAGATGAACAAAAGCAGGATGACATGCTCCTGGGAATATTTCTTCTTCTCCGGCGGCGGAAGCAGGCGGTTTTTCGTATAGTTCTGGATCATGCTCTTGGTGAGGGGCTTGTCCTCCGGGTGACGCTTTGAGGGAGTCGTCTGCTCGTCGATGAGCGTCGTTACCTGATCCATGTAAAGGTCGATGGCCGGGATATCCTCCAGCCGGATCCCGTCGAAGAAGATTCCGCTGCTTAGGAGCTCTTTTTTCAAATCCTCAAAATTCTGCATTGGCGTACCTCCTTTATACAGAGTATCATGAAAGTATCACAGGATGCAAGAAGGTTTCACGATTCCGAAGGCTGAAGCGCCCTGCCGGGTTACTCACAGTGGCTGCCGCTCGGCAACAGGCAGCAGCCCACCCGTAAGCAACAGGCAGCAGCCCATAGACAACAGGCGTGTCATTCTGAGGCCGTCAGGCCGAAGAATCTCGTCAAAAGCAGACAGTTTGAGATGATTTAGACGCGATCCTGGCTTCGCTCAGGATGGCAGACCTGATTCACAGGGGTTTCGTGTAAAAGTGCGAACGGTACATCGATATTCCTGTGTTTGACGGGATGGCCGGATTCTGTTATGATGGAAAGAGTTTTGTGCGTGACGGAGGGAGAGCTTAATGGGAGATCGGGAAATGGGAGCTTTGGAGACATCCGGGGAGAAGGTCTTAAGCAGGGAAGAGATTCTGGAGAAGCTGAACGACCGGCAGCGCGAGGCGGTGACCTGCGTAAACGGCCCGCTGCTCATCCTGGCGGGGGCCGGCTCGGGAAAAACGAGGGTGCTGGTCCACCGTATCGCCTATCTCATCAATGTTGAGAAGGTTTCTCCCGGAAACATTCTCGCGATCACCTTCACCAACAAGGCCGCCGACGAGATGCGGAGCCGCGTGGACAACATGATCGGCTTCCGCGCGGGCGAGATCTGGGTCATGACCTTCCACGCCTTCTGCGTCCGGGTGCTTCGCCGGCACGCGGAGGAGCTTGGCTTTAACCGTTATTTCAGCATTTACGATACCGACGACCAGCTCCGCCTTATGAAGGACATTTTCCGCCGGCGGAATATCAGTCCGCGGTCCATGTCGGAGAAGACGGTGCTGCGAGAGATCTCAAAACAGAAAAACGACTATGTGACGGCCGCCGCATTTGCCGCGAAGAATCAGAGGAACACGTATTACCGGACGCTGGCCGAGCTTTTCGGGGAGTATCAGGAGCGCCTCAAAGAGGCAAACGCGATGGATTTTGACGATCTTCTCGTATACACGGTCGATCTGCTTGCGTCCCGGCCGGAGATCCTGGAGCTCTATCAGGAACGGTTCCGCTACCTCTTGGTCGATGAGTACCAGGATACCAACAACGTCCAGTTCCGGCTGGTCAGGCTGCTCTCGGAGCGGTACAGGAACCTGTGCGTCGTGGGCGATGATGACCAGAGCATATACAAATTCCGCGGCGCGGATATTAAAAATATCCTGAGCTTTGAAGAGACCTTCCCGGACGCGAGGATTGTCCGCCTGGAGCAGAATTACCGCTCGACGCAGAATATTCTGGACGCGGCCAATGCCGTGATCGGAAATAACAGCCGCCGGAAGGCGAAGCATCTCTGGACGGATGCCGGGCCGGGCGCGAAGATCCGCCTCAGGCAAGTCGGCGACTCCCTCGAGGAAGCGGCATTTGTCGTCGGTGAGATTCGGCAAATGGTCGATTCCGGGAAGCGGCGCTACCGGGATTTTGCCGTCCTCTACCGGACAAATGCGCAGTCCCGGGCATTTGAAGAGCAGATGATCCGGAAAAGCGTCCCCTACCGGCTGGTCGGCGGGATCAATTTCTACGCGAGGAAGGAGATCAAGGATCTTCTGGCGTATCTGAAGCTGATCGACAATCCGGCGGATGATATCTCCGCGCAGCGCATCATCAACGTGCCGAAGCGCGGTATCGGCGACACCACGGTGCGGGTTCTGTCGATGACGGCGGATGAGAAGAAGATTCCCTTCTACAGGGCCGCGCTTCTGGCCGGGGAGAACCGGGACCTCAAGGCGGCGGCCGTAAAGAAGCTGAAGGGGTTCACGGATCTTGTCGAGGGCTTCCGCGAGGAGGCAAAGGAGCGCGGCGTCGACGGGCTTTTGAACCTGGTCGTTGACGCGACCGGATACCGGGAGGAGCTGGAGAGCGAGGACACGGACGAGGCAAACGAGCGCATTGAAAATATCGACGAGCTGATATCCAAAGCTGTGCAGTATATGAAGGATTCTCCGGAGCCGAGCCTCTCGGGCTTTCTGGAGGATGTCGCCCTCATCGCGGACATCGATACCGTGGACACGGAGCTTGACCGGGTACTGCTCATGACGCTGCACGCGGCAAAGGGACTGGAATTCCCGGCCGTTTATCTGGTCGGGATGGAGGAGGGATTGTTCCCGAGCCAGATGAGCATCGACAGTGATGAAGAGCGGAAGGTTGAGGCCATCGAGGAGGAGCGGCGGCTCTGCTACGTCGGCATCACCCGCGCGAAGGAAGAGCTGACCCTGGTCCGCGCGTATCAGCGGTTTTTCCGCGGCGAGTCCAAGCGGATGAATCTCTCGCGGTTTGTCCGCGAGATCCCGCGGCAGCTCATTGACCTGGGCGGCAAAACCTCCCCGACGCGCCCCGCGATCCCCGAAGGCGGCGTGTCGCGCGAGCTCCGCGACGCGATTACAAGAAAACCCTACGGCATGGGAACATACAACAATCCTTACATCGCGAAGCCTAAGACTCCGCCTTTCGGAAAATCGTTTCCGGCAAATGCAGGGAAGACCGGGGGCGAAGCGGATACGCGGTTCGGTAAGGGCGGTTACGCGGAAGGAGGAGCGGGCTGTCTCGATTCGAAAGCCGTGTCAGCCGAAGAGTGTTTTTCCGGTTCGCGGGCAGGCGCGGAAGGCTTTTCCGGTTCGCAGGCGGGGAAAAGCGGAGCGGGCTTTTCAGGGGCGCGGTCCGGGAAAGCCGGAGAAGGTATTTCGGGGGAGACTTCGGGAACTGACGGCAGGGGAGCGGCCGCTCCCGCGAAGGATAAAAGCGCAGATCCCCTCGGTCTCGGCTACGCCGCCGGCGACAAAGTCCGCCACGTTAAATACGGCGTCGGCACCGTCCTTGCCGTCAAAGACCGCGGCCGCGACTACGAAGTCACCGTCGACTTCCCCGCCTGGGGCACCAAAAAAATGTACGCCGCCTTCGCAAAGCTCGAACCGGTGAACTCCTGAGAAGCCGCCCCCGGAAACAAAAAAACGGTTTCTGGTCACACGGTGACCAGAAACCCCCTTAAAAACATTTTAACAAAAATGATAAATACTAGGTGCAAATTCGAAAACTCTGTGATATAATCTATACAAGTCTGGATTGGCAACAATCCGTAATTCGGAAAGGAAGGTACGGTCATGAGTAACAAAGTTGACGAGATTCTCACACGTATGAAGCTGCAGGAACTGGAGCAGGAGAGAAAGAAGGGCAAGAAGGTCCTCTGGATTCTTGCGATCATCGGCTGTGTCGCAGCGGTCGCGGCAATCGCTTACGCCGTGTATCGTTTCTTCACTCCGGATTATCTGGAAGACTTCGAAGAAGATTTCGATGACGACTTCGACGACTATTTCGAAGAAGACGATCTCGAAGACGATGCGGAAGAGGCTCCGGCGGCTGAGGAAGCTGCCGCTGAGGAAGCTCCGGCTGCTGAAGAAACCGCTGCCGAGGAAGCCCCGGCTGCCGAGGAAGAAGCGTAAGATAACGAATCGAAGGGTTATGGTTCGAAATGTGAACCGTAGCATCGAAGGTTGCAGTCAATGAAAGCCCCGGGCACAGTCCGGGGCTGTTTTTTACTTTACATTTTTCATCGGAGGAGCGGCATGGAACGTCAGATGTTTGGGAGATTTTACCTCGACAAGGAAAAAGATGTGATCGTAGACCTTGCCCGGGAAGGGGAAGAGCTTTTTTACACCCTGCGGACGCCGCACCACCGCACGGGCAATCTCATCACGAACCTTGCCCGCCTCTGTGATCTTCCCCTGACCTTCGACGCGCAGGGGCTCAAGGTCATCGAAGGGCCGGTTCCCTGCTACATCGACGGCCAGAACCACCCGGTCTATGTCTTCCGGCTCGGCGGGACGAAGGTTGCCAACATTTATCCCGACGGCACCGTGGACCGCAAGGCCTCCATACCCGCGATCTCCAAAACCCTCATGAGCCAGACGAAGGACTACCATCTGGATCTCGCGAAGACGCTGGTCAAGACCTATATCCGGAGAGACTGTAAGTTCCGGACCGATCTTCACACCCATATGAACGCCAATCTCGACCCGGACACGCTCATCGCCCTCGGTATTTCCCATCAGATCCGCTATCCTCTGTATTACATAAAAAAACTCGGTCTTGCACTGACGAAAAAGCAGGAGGAGGCGCTCGCCGGACAAAGAGCCGCCGTCGAAGCGGCATTTGTCAATGAAAAGCTGACCGGCAAGCATCGCGCCCGAAGGATCGATGACAATACCTTTATCAATTTTGCCTCCCTGATCCTGGAAAACCTGGAAAACGCGGCTGAGAATATCGAAAAGATCCGCGCGTCTTTGACGATTCTGAAGGACGGGCAGGCGGTATTTACGAATCTGGAAAAGGTATATCTCTATCGGTACGTTTTCACGAAGGGCGTGGAGGCCGGGGAGAGGATCTCGCTTTCAGGCATCGAGAAGCTCCCGGACGAGGATATCCGCCGGATCCTTCGGCAAATGCAGCGCGACCGGGGGAGCGAGGCTTATGGCGGCAACACGCTGTTTCAGGACAAATTACTCTGGGTCGCGCGAAGCTACCGGAGCCGGGGGATCTGCTACGCGGAAATCTCGGACACGACCCTTGTAAAGGAGGGCGCGGCCGCCGAGATGCTCCGGCAGGTCCATGAGGTGATGCCGAAGGTGACGGCGGAGACCGGTGTCGTGCTGCGCTTCCTCGCCTCGATCCGCCGCATCCCGCTGACGCTCGTCCGGGATCAGGTGGCGGCGGACGATTACGCCCGCGAGAATCTCAAGGTGCTGCGGGCGGTGGCCGGGGATCCTTATATTGCCGGGAGCGATATTATCGGGGAGGAGATCAACGATATTCGAGAGCTCCGTCCGCTCATCCGTGAGCTTGTCGCGCTCGCGAGAGATGTGGAGGGCTTTGTTCTCAGGATCCACGCCGGCGAGAACGATACCCTGCGCGATAACGTCCTTCACGCGGTCCGCTGTGTTCGTGAATCCCTTGAGCCGGGGCAGTCGATGCCGACCATGCGCATCGGGCACGGGCTGTATACGCCGAATCTGAGCTCGGGCAAGGGAAAACAGCTGATCCGCGAGCTTTTGGAGGGATGTGTGACGCTGGAATTCCAGATCACCTCCAATGTGCGCCTCAATAATCTCAGCGAGGTGGCGAGCCATCCGCTCCGCAAATACCTGGCCTCCGGCATTTCCTGCGTGCAGGGAACGGACGGCGGAGCCCTCTACGGGACGGATTCCATCGACGAGGAGCTGGCGCTGGAAAAAATGCTGCGCTTAACGCCGGAGGAGCTTCTGCAAATGCGCGCCGCCGAGGACCGGATCCTTTCCGCCGCTCTCGCGGCCTTCCGGAAAAAGTCGGAAGCCTTCCGGCGGCTGTCGGCGGCCGTTTCGGAGGCGGGCGGAGTTTCTTCCTATTATAATAAACGGATCCTGGAGGAACCTGCCGAAGGTCTGGAAAGCCTTCTCCGCGCCGAGGAGACATTTCCGGCGGAAACGGCTCTGGCCGGGGCGATCCGGGAGCTTCCGGAGGGAAAGCTTCCGGTCATCGTCGCCGGCGGGAGCTTCAACAGCGACAGCCACAAGACCAGGCTGCGCCCGGAGGCGCTCGCGATCCTGGACGAGCTCATCGGGAAGGCCGATCCCGAAAAAATCGCCTTTGTCGTGGGAAGCCGTTTTACCGGCTACGAAAAATATCTGCTGGAAAAGGCCGGGGGCCGTTTCGAGGTCTTCTCTTTCGTGCCCTCTGTTGTCTCCGCGCGGGAGAGGGAGCGGATCCTTGCGTCCGGCGCGGCCGTCCGGGTCTCCATTGAGCCCACGGCCGGCGGCACGTACAAAAGCTTCGCGTACGAGATCTTCAAGCGCCGGCCCTCCGTGCTGCTTGCCCTGGACGGCAATTCGGCGCTCGCCAACATGGTACAGGAGGCGAAAAACGCCAAATACCCCTGCCGCATCTTCGTGAGCGGACATTCGCGGCCGCTCCTCGCGAAAGCCCGGGCGCTGGAAGGGTACGTGACAATTCTGGACGGCGCGGGGGAGGCGGAGAAAAATCTGGAGGAGGTCATAAAAGAATGCAGTATTTGCTGATCGTGATATACCTTATTTTTACGACGGGCGGGATCACCTTTATGAAGCTGGGCGGGGATTCGCTTCACCTTTCCCTTCAGGGAGGCTTTTCCCTCTCCATGGGCTGGAAGACCTTCGTCGGCTTCTGCCTTTACCTCGTCAGCTTTCTGCTCTGGCAGCGGATCGTCGTCCGGTACAATCTTTCCATGGTCGTGCCCATTGTCAACGGCATTGTGCAGCTGGCGATTCTGGTCATCGGGCTGACGCTTTTTAAGGAAAGGCTCAGCACAATCTCCATGGTCGGAGCGCTTCTCATTATCTCCGGCATCGTCCTCATGGCGTTCGGCGCCGGAAAGTAACCGGCGGCAGGCTGCAAAATACGTTACTTTGTTCACTCTGTTCACGGTAACGGCCTGTTTCTGGTCACACGGTGACCAGAAACGAACGGCCTGTCATTGTGTGACATGCGGTAATGCGGCACTTGCGAAACCAGCCAGCCTGTTATATAATAGATTGTACGTTGCTGTTTAGGCGCTTTTCAGCGCGTGTCCGGAAAAGCCGGTCGGATGAAAAACAGCTGCGAAAGGCATTTGGAGGATTTTTATGACTGTCTTACAGGTTATATTGCTGGTCGTCGTTCTGGGTGTTTTGCCGGTCCTCGGCGGCGCCGGCATTTGCAGGGTGATGAACATAAAGGCAAGCCTTGCGAAATGTCTGCTTGCGGGTACCGTCGCCTTCTGGGCGATCAGCCAGCTCATCGTCGTTCCCATGGTGCTTTTCCGTGCCAGCTTTACGGCGGCTTCGAATATCCTGCTCCTGGTCCTGATCGCCATGGCCGCGCTCGGCGCTTTTATGCTTCTGTGGGGCTGGCGGAGGAAAGGCCGCGCGGCGGAGGAGGCTCAGCCCGAAACGGCGGCCGGCCCGGAACCCGAAAAGAAAGAAGAAGCTCAGAATATAGCCCTGGTTTCGCCACTGGAGGAAATGGCCCTTCGGGAGCTGGTTCGCGAGGGCATGAAAGAGATCGACGGCACGGCGGAGCCGAAGGAGAGCGGAAAGGAAAGATTTCCCTTGGCCGCGTTCAGCTTCCAGAGCCCGAAGACGGAGCCTGAGCAAAAGCCCGAGGCGCCGGTCAAAGCCGCGAAGCCGCGAAAACCGGATCGGTACCGCCTTTCCAGCTATCTGGCGCTTGCGCTGATGATCCTGATCCTCGGGATCGTCGTCTACCAGTTTATCGTCCTCCGCAACGCGGACTCGGACGATTCGCGATTCGTTGTAAACGCGGTGGATATGGTGCGGACGGACCGGATGTTTCTGACCAACCCGGCGACCGGCCGCGAGATCACCTCGTTTCGGGGTGAGCTCGCCAAGGATGCCATTGCGCCCTGGGCCGTCTACCCGGCCTCCATCTCCCGCTGGATCGGCATCAGCCCGACGGTGTTCATGCACAGCGTCGTTCCGATCCTTATGGTGCTCCTGGTCACGCTCGCCTACTATCTCCTGAGCCGGAAGTTTTTCCCTGAAGGCTGGGGAGGCCGCTGCTTTTTCATTTTCCTGCTCTGGCTGATTAATATCTACGGATATTATTCGATCTACGGTCCGGAGACCTTTATCATGATCCGGAGCTGGCAGGGAAAAGCCATCGTCGCCTCTTTCGCGATCCCGATGATGATTTACATCTTCTTCTGCATCTATGAGGCGCCGAAGGGCTGGAAGTGGTACGTGAGTCTTCTGGCCGGGAATCTTTGCATGTGCTTCCTGTCCGGCATGGGACTGATCATCGGCGCGGTCATGATCGGCTGCTATGCCATCGTCTACGCGATCGCGAAAAGAAATCTTCTGATCCTTCCGAAAATGCTTCTTCTGTGCATACCGAATGCCGTGTACTATTATCTCTACACGCTGGCGGCCGCGAAAAAGATCTGAGGAAGCGATTCGGGGCAAAGACGGCCTGGGACAGATACTCGCCGGGCGTCTGACTGCAATTAACCGCAATGAGGTATCTCGTTTATGGATAGTTTTTCGGTCATCGGAAACTGGATCACCAAATATATCGGCGACGGAATCTTCTTTATCGTGGTTCTCGCGGCCGCCGTATACATATGCGTTTTTATGCGCGGAATGATCGGCAAGCTGATCATTCCGGTGGTCGTGTGCATCGTCGTGGTGGCGAACCCTCTGACGTTTGATCTGGTTTTCCGGCGCGTCATCTACTGGCGGCTGTTCTGGATGCTGCCGGACAGCCTGCTGATCGCCGCGGCCGGCACGCATCTTGCGTATCGCTGGAACAACGATCTTTTGCGCATTTTGCTCGGAGCCGGGATGGTGACGCTGATCCTGCTGACGGGGAAGAATGTATACACCGAGGCCGGCTATGAGGTCGCGATGAATCCGGAAAAGCTCACGCAGGGCGTGGTCGACGTGGCGGACGCGATGCTTGCGCTGGACGCAAACCCGAAATGCTTCGTCCGGGATCGGTACCTGACCGAGATCCGGCAGTATTCCGGCAATATTGAGCTGTACTACGGGCGGGATATCGACGGCTATATTATCCGGACGAGCGCCGCCAAGAAGAAGGTACAGGCGATGATCGAGTCGGATTTTACGCGGCCGGAGGTCTATGAAGACCTGGTCAGGCGCGCGTATTCCAACGGCTATGATTTTATCGTGGTCCATATCAGCAACCCGATCCCTCCGGAAATTGCCGGTAAATACGGCTACCGCATTATTGACGGCCTCGACGGCAGCACCATCTACTACTGCCCGGAGCTTTGCCGCGAGCCCGCCACGAAGAAGGCGGCAAAGGAGCGGAAGCAGGCCATCAAGGACGCGAAGGTTCGGAAAGCCGGGCTGCGCGCGGCGGCAAAAGCGGCCAGGGAAGCCGAGGAGCTGGCGAAGAAGGGCCTGTCCCAGGATGACGGTACGGCACAGCTCTGGGGAGAAGGTTAAGTGCGGTATTCCGAAACACCACACGGAGCGATCTGCTGTGACGTAGGAGAGAGAAGGTATGTATAAAAAGGGCGTTGAGGGCTGGATGAAGCATTTTGACTTCATTCTGCTGGATATATTGGTCCTGGAAATTGCCTATGCGTTAGCATTTTATATTCGCAAGGGGTCGTTTACCGTTTACCGGCGGCCGCTCTATGCAAACGCGGCCCTGGTGGTGCTTGTGACCAGCCTCTGTGTTTCCCTCTTTACGGACAATCATAAAAATGTTCTCAAGCGGAGGAAGAGCAAGGAAATCGCCTCCATTCTGCAGCAGGTCGGCCTGTCGGTGGTCGCGATCCTGGTCTATCTTTTCTTTGCCCAGAACAGTGTCTTTTATTCCCGGCTGATCGTTCTGTATTACGCCCTGATCGCGTTTGCCCTCATGCTGGTGGAGCGTTTCGGATGGCGGGCGGTGATCCTGTCCCTGAATAAGCGGAAGCCGTCGAGAAGGCACATGCTGCTGGTGACCACGTCCAGGCGGGCCGAGGAGGTTCTTCCGATCATCCGGAAAAAGAGTCTGGGCGAGATCGAGCTGGTGGGCATGGCGCTGGCGGACCGGGATGATCTGGTCGGAAAGGAGCTTTACGGCGAGAAGGTCGTCGCGAAGTACGCCGACATCGTTTCGTATATTCAGACGCTGTGGCTCGACGAGGTGATGGTGATCCTTCCCAAGGAACAGCCGGTTCCGGAAAAGCTTCTTGAGGAGCTGGCCATCATGGGCATAACGAGCCATCTCGCGATCAATATGGAAAATAACCGGAAGACCATGCAGACGGTGGAGAAGCTCTGCGGTTTCCAGGTTCTCACGGAGAGCATCCGGATCGCCAAGAACCGGCAGCTCTTCTTCAAGAGGGTGATTGACATCCTCGGCGGCCTGGTCGGCGTGGTTTTTACCCTGATCCTGACGGTGATCCTGGGACCGCTCATTTTCTTCTCGGATCCCGGGCCGATCTTTTTCGCCCAGAAGCGCATCGGCATGAACGGGCGCGTTTTTACCATTTATAAATTCCGGAGCATGTATAAGGACGCGGAGAAGCGGAAGAAGGAGCTTCTTGACAAGAACGAGGTCAAGGGCTTCATGTTCAAGATGGAAGCCGATCCGCGCATCATCGGGAGCGGGCCGGACGGAACCCGCCACGGCATCGGCTGGTTTATCCGAAAGACCTCGCTTGATGAGTTCCCGCAGTTCTTTAACGTTCTCTTCGGCTCCATGTCGCTTTGCGGGACGCGCCCGCCGACATTGGACGAGTGGGAACAGTATGACCTTCATCACCGCGCGAGGATGTCCATGAAGCCGGGGCTGACCGGCCTGTGGCAGGTCAGCGGGCGGAGCGATATTCAGGATTTCGAGGAAGTCATTAAGCTGGATATGGAGTATATCAACGACTGGTCCATCGGCAAGGATCTCGGGATTATCCTGAAAACCGTGAAGGTGATCTTCACCGGCGGCGGCGCGAAATGAGCAGAGAGGAAAGGAAACGGTATGAAGCGAGTCATCACCTACGGGACATTTGATCTTTTGCATTACGGACACATCAATCTGCTTCGGCGGGCGAAGGCTCTCGGGGATTACCTTGTGGTGGCCCTCTCCACGGACGAGTTCAACTGGAACGAAAAGCGGAAAAAGTGTTATTTTTCCTACGAGCAGCGGAAAGCGCTTCTGGAATCGATCCGGTATGTGGATCTTGTGATCCCGGAGGAGAACTGGGAGCAGAAACGGACGGATATCCATGAATATCATATCGATGTCTTCGTGATGGGGGATGACTGGACCGGAAAGTTCGATTTCCTGAAGGAGGAGGGCGCGGAGGTCATCTATCTGCCGAGGACTCCGGAGATCAGCACGACGCAGAT
>CACZBB010000041.1 GCA_902779245.1 uncultured Lachnospiraceae bacterium
GTTTTGCCATCGCCCGCAGGGCGATTTCATTGCAAAACGCCTTCGTTTCTGGTCACCGTGTGACCAGAAACGTTAAACTTACATAAACCGGTTTATGTTTCTTGTGTTTTGCCGCGCACGGACGTATAATTGAAAGGATATGGGAGAATGATACAGGTTCTTTTCTAATATATCTGTAACCGGAGGACTTTATGAGCAGCAAGAATTATACCTTAGGCATAGATATCGGCTCGACGACGGTGAAGGTGGCCGTCCTTGATGAGACGAATAAGCTTCTCTTCGCCGACTACCAGCGGCATTTTGCGGAGATCCAGGAGACCTCCGCCCGCATCATCGGCCGGGCTCTGGACGCGCTCGGGGACGTCTCCGTCTCGCCGGCCATCACCGGCTCGGGCGGCCTGACCCTCGCAAAGCACCTCGGCGTCCCCTTCGTGCAGGAGGTGGTCGCGGTCTCTACGTGTCTCAAGACCCGCAAGGAGACGGAGCTGACCGACGTCGCGATCGAGCTCGGCGGCGAGGACGCGAAGATCATCTACTTCGAGGAAGGAAATATCGAGCAGCGCATGAACGGCATCTGCGCCGGCGGCACGGGCTCCTTCATCGACCAGATGGCGGACCTTCTCCAGACGGACGCGGCCGGCCTCAATGTCCTCGCAAGGGATCACCAGAACATCTACCCCATTGCCGCCCGCTGCGGCGTGTTCGCGAAGACAGATATCCAGCCGCTCATCAACGAGGGCGCGACCCGGCCGGACCTCGCGGCCTCCATCTTCCAGGCCGTCGTGAACCAGACCATTTCCGGCCTTGCCTGCGGCAAGCCCATCCGCGGCCACGTCGCCTTCCTCGGCGGGCCCCTGCATTTCCTGGATCAGCTCCGCGAGCGGTTCATCGAGACGCTCCGCCTCGACGAGGAGCATACGCTTGTCCCGGACAATTCCCACCTCTTTGCCGCGAGCGGCGCCGCGATGGAAGCGACAAATGCAGCCCGCGACGAGGCGAAGATCGCGGAGGTCGCCTACGAGCCGGGCATGGAAAAGACCACCCTCGGCGCGCTGACCGAAAAGCTCCGCTCCGGCATTAAAATGGAATTTGAAGTCAGCCGTCTGGAGCCTTTATTTGTCGATGAAGACGCTTACAAGGAATTCCGGACAAGGCAGGATGCCTATCAGGTCGGGCGGGCCGATCTTTCGGCCTACAGAGGCCAGGCGTACCTCGGCATCGACGCCGGCAGCACCACCACGAAGACCGCCCTCATCTCCGAGGACGGGAAGCTCCTCTACTCCACCTATGGCTCGAACCACTCGAACCCCCTCCAGACCTCCATCGACGCGATCCTGGAGATCTATTCGCATATGCCCGAGGGCGTCGAGATCGCCGGGGCCTGCTCGACGGGCTACGGGGAAGCGCTCATTAAGTCCGCCCTCATCCTCGACGAGGGCGAGGTGGAAACGATCTCGCACTACTACGCGGCCCAGTTCTTTAACCCGGAGGTGGACTGCATCCTCGACATCGGCGGCCAGGACATGAAGTGCATCCGCATCAAGGATCACGCGGTCGACGATGTCATGCTGAACGAGGCCTGCTCCTCCGGCTGCGGCTCCTTCATCGAGAACTTCGCTAAAACCCTGGGCTACAGCGTCCAAGACTTCGCCAAAGCCGCGCTCTTCGCCGAGCATCCGATCGACCTCGGCACGCGCTGCACGGTCTTCATGAATTCCAAGGTCAAGCAGGCGCAGAAGGAGGGAGCCACGGTCGCGGACATCTCCGCCGGCCTCGCCTACTCGGTCATCAAGAACGCCCTCTACAAGGTCATCAAGGTCTCCGACGCGACGGAGCTCGGCCGGAACATCGTCGTCCAGGGCGGTACCTTCTACAACGACGCGGTCCTTCGGAGCTTCGAGCGGATCGCAAACTGCGAAGTGATACGGCCCGACATCGCCGGCATCATGGGCGCCTTCGGCGCGGCCCTGATCGCGAAGGAGCGGCGCGAAGAAGGCCGTCCGTCCTCCATGCTCTCCGAAAAGCAGATCCGGGAATTCACCTACACCACCTCGATGGCCCGCTGCAAGGGCTGCAATAACAGCTGCCGCCTGACCATCAACAAGTTCTACGACGGCCGCCGCTACATCTCCGGCAACCGCTGCGAGCGCGGACTCGGCCTTCAGAAGAACAAGGACAACCTGCCGAATCTTTATGATTATAAATATGAAAGGATTTTCGGCTACGAGCCCTTAAAGCAGGCACCGCGGGGCCGGGTCGGCATCCCGCGCGTCCTCAATATGTTCGAGAACTACCCCTTCTGGCACACCTTCTTCACGAAGCTGGGCTATGAGGTGGTGCTCTCCCCCACCTCGACGCGCAAGATCTACGAGCTCGGCATCGAGTCCATCCCCAGCGAGTCGGAGTGCTATCCGGCGAAGATCGCCCACGGCCATATCGAGTGGCTGCTCCGCAATGGGCTAACCTTCATCTTCTACCCCTGCATCCCCTACGAGCGCGACGAGTTCCCGGATGCCGTAAACCACTACAACTGCCCGATCGTCACCTCCTACGCGGAGAACATCAAGAACAACGTCGAAGCCCTGCGCGACCCGAAGATTCATTTCATGAATCCTTTCCTCGCGCTGACCGACCAGAAAACGGTGATGGAGCGCCTGGTGAAGATCTTCGCGGACCTTCCCCGAGCCGAGGTGGCCGAGGCCGCCCGCGCCGCCTGGGACGAGCTGATCCAAAGCCGCGAGGACATCCGCAAAAAGGGAGAAGAGACGCTGGAGTACCTTGAGAAGACCGGCCGCCACGGCATTGTCCTCTGCGGCCGTCCCTACCATATCGACCCGGAGATCAACCACGGCATCCCGGAGCTGATCAATTCCTACGGCTTTGCCGTGCTCTCGGAGGATTCCATCTCCCATCTCGGGTGCCTCGAGCGCCCGATCCGGGCAAATGACCAGTGGATGTATCATACGCGTCTTTTTGCGGCGGCCAATTATGTGAAGCTGCGCGACGACCTCGATATCATCCAGCTCAATTCCTTCGGCTGCGGCCTCGACGCCGTGACGACGGACCAGGTGCAGGAGATCCTGACGCAGAGCGGGAAGATCTACACCTGCCTGAAGATCGACGAGATCAATAACCTCGGGGCGGCCCGCATCCGCGTCCGCTCGCTCATCGCCGCGATCCGCGTCCGGAAGTCCCGCGCCAATGTCGAGACGGAGCCGCGCAGGGTGGTGTCCTCGGAATTTGTCCGCGTCCCCTTCACGAAGGAGATGAAGAAGACCTACACGATCCTCGCGCCCCAGATGTCCCCGATCCATTTCCGGCTTCTCGAGCCGGCGTTCCGGACGGGCGGCTTCAACCTGGAGATCCTGCCGAACGACGACCGGCACGCGGTGGATACGGGTCTGAAATACGTCAACAACGACGCCTGCTATCCGTCGCTTCTTGTGGTCGGGCAGATCATGTCCGCCCTGACCTCCGGCAAATACGATCTTGACAAGACGGCGGTGGTCATCACGCAGACCGGCGGCGGCTGCCGCGCCTCGAACTATATCGGCTTCATCCGCCGGGCGCTCACGAAGGCCGGGCTTTCGCACATCCCGGTGCTCTCGCTCAACTTTAACGGCTTCGAGCCCCAGCCGGGCTTTAAGATCGACGTGCCGACGCTGGTGCATCTGGTCTACGCGGTCATTCTCGGCGACGTCCTCATGAAGTGCCTCTACCGCATGCGTCCCTACGAGAAGAAAAAGGGCTCCGCGGACCGCATGTACGAAAAATGGAACCGGCGGTGCGTGGAATTTGTCTCGGAAAAAACCGTCCATATGCGGAAGTTCAACCAGCTCTGCCGCAGCATCATTCATGACTTTGACAATCTGCCGATCTCGGATGAGAGGAAGCCCCGCGTCGGCATTGTCGGCGAGATCCTCGTCAAATACTCTCCCGCCGCGAACAATCATCTGGTGGAGCTTCTGGAGAAGGAGGGGGCGGAGGCCGTGGTGCCGGATCTGCTCGACTTCTTCAACTACAGCTTCTACAACATGAACTTCAAGGTGGAGAACCTGGGCTTTAAGAAGAAGGCTTCCTTCATTAACAACGCGGGGATCCGGCTGATCGCGCTGCTGCGCTCGGCGGCCACGCGGGAATTTAAGAAAAGCGCGCATTTCTCCGCGCCGGCGGACATCGCGCATCTGGCGAAGATGGCGGACCCGATCGTCTCGACCGGCAACCAGACCGGCGAAGGCTGGTTCCTCACCGGCGAAATGCTGGAGCTCGTCGAGGCCGGCGTGCCCAATATTGTCTGCATCCAGCCCTTTGCCTGCCTTCCGAACCACATCGTCGGCAAGGGCGTCATCAAGGAGATCCGCCGCCGGTATCCGGAAGCCAACATTGCCGCCGTCGACTACGATCCCGGCGCCTCCGAGGTCAACCAGTTAAACCGCATCAAGCTCATGCTCACGACCGCGAAAAAAAGGCTGGAAGAGCAGGAAACCATGCAGTGAAATTGCTGTACGGCCTTCGCTCGGAATGACAGGTCTTTATCCTGACGAATATTATGAAAAACATGTCGTTAACGCTGTATTCATTAGATAAGAGTACCGCGCTGCGGTATCTGGGCTTTCGGGATACAGTACCGGAGGGGGCGATGGAAGAAATCCTTTCGCGGGCAGAGCGGCGCCTCCTTGCGGTGATGCGGCCGCGGTATGTCTTCCGTGTCCTTACGCTCAGGGACGGAGAGCTCGCCGGCGCGCCGGGAGTTCTTTCCGGGAACGCGATCCGGGAGCACCTTGAGGGCTGCTCAAAGGCCGTGCTCCTTGCGGCAACGCTCTCCTCCTCGGTCGACACCCTTCTTCGGCAAATGTCCGTGACGGGGATGGCGGAGGCAATGGCCGCGGACGCCCTCGCCTCCGCGGCCGTCGAACAGGTCCTGGATCTGGCGGAGGAGGACATTTTTCAAAGACTCGCCAATCCGGCCGGGATGTCCTCCGCACGGCGGACCTTCGCGGCCCGGCAAAGCCTTTCCGTGGATGCTCCGTCCGCATCCCCGGCTCCGGAGGTCCTCGGCGCGGACGGCCTGGCCGCGAAAACGCCCCCGGTATATCCGGAGCGCACCTTCCGCTTCTCTCCCGGCTACGCGGATTTTCCGCTCGAGGTTCAGCCGAAGCTCCTCGAGCTCCTCGACGCGCCTCGCCGCATCGGCCTCACGGTCAGCCCCGGTCTTCTTCTCGTGCCGACCAAGTCCGTCACCTGCGTCATCGGCGTCGGCGAGCATTTGCCGAAGAAGCGGAAAAAGACCTGCAAAGACTGCACCCTCGGCGGAAGCTGCTCGTTCCGCCGGTCGGATACCTTCTGCTTCGGCTCCTGAAAAGGCAAACATCGAAACGGCTCTTTTGTGTTCCCGCAGATCACGGAAGAGCCGTTTTCTTTGCGTTTCCGGAATCTCTTTCTGTTGGAATGAATAAAAATAAATAGTCTCACAATGAAGAACAAAGAAAAAATGATTGACTCAAAAAAACAAAATACATAGGATTTTTGAATGAAAATCTGCTGAAATTGTGCTATAATATCGGTAGTATTCAACAATTGCTTTCGATTCGTGTACAGCCGGGGGAAGGTTTTCGGACTATTCTCCCGTGCCAGATAGCTGCCGGCCGCCGGCTTTCAAAAGCCCTTTTGGCAAATATATCAGGGGGAGGAGGTAAATATGATTTCGCCAAAAGCCTTGCGAAACCCTGCGGGGCAGGAAATTTACATGAAAGGAGAAACACTATGAACACAGCAAGAAAACGGGTATGGGCATGGTTTCTTGCGGCCGTGCTGCTGCTCACCACGATCCTTCCGGCCATGGGGCAGGTCATCGCCCACGCGGACCCGGGCGCTGTAACGCTGAAGATCCACTACCACCGCGAGGACGGCAATTATACGGACTGGGATGTCTGGGCCTGGGCCGACGGCAAAGATCTCGAAGGGGGACCGCCCTTCCTCTTTGCCGATGAAGGCGGCGAAAAGGTCGCTACCATCAACGTGCCCGCCGGCGTCAACAAAATCGGCTACATTGTCCGCAAGAGCGACTGGACAAAGGACATTGACGCGAACCAGTTCATCGAGTTTCCGGAAGTAGTGTCCGGCACGCTGCATTTCTACATCGAGTCCGGTGTTGAGGGCGGAACAAAAAATTATGACGATGCCGTGCTGGTTCCGACCTTAGTCAAGATTCACTATTACCGTCCGGACGGCGATTACACGGACTGGGACGTCTGGTCCTGGGCGGACGGCAGCGGAACCCTTCCCACCTCGGCATATGCATTTGTCGAGGAAAATGATGAAATGGTTGCCACCATCAACATTCCGGAAGGGGTCTCCCGTATCGGCTTTATCGTCCGCAAACAGGACTGGTCCGAAAAAGACCCGGAGCCGAACAGATATGTCGATCTCTCCGATATCCTCTGCGGCACCGTACACATCCTCTGCACCTCCGGCGCCATGGACTTTAACACGACCTACGATTCCAATGTCGTCACCGGAACAAAGGTAAAATCCGCGGTCTACAAGGGCGACAAGATGGTCGAGGTCACCTTCACCGGCGAGGTGGAGGAAAAAGATCTTGCGACCCTGGAGATCAACGGCAGAGAAGGTAAGATCAATATCGTCAACATCGCCCCGGCAAACCTCGCGGGCGCGTCGGCTTATCTCCTCACACTGGACAAAGAACTGGAGGATCTCGGCGAGTACACCATCACCTTCAAGGGCGCCGCGTACCCGGTTGTAATGCCGATCATCTACTCTACGCCGGAGTTCGAAGCGGAGTACACCTACGACGGAGACGATCTCGGTCTGACCGTCGGCGAGAACGACCTGACCTTCAAGCTCTGGGCGCCGCTGGCCGAAAAGGTTACCGTAAACGTCTACGAGGGCGGCACGGCCAATGCCAACGATCAGCTGAAGAGTCTGGAGATGACGGCCGGCGAAAAGGGTATCTTTTCGCTCACGACCGAAAAGGATATCCTTGGAAAGTATTATACCTATGTTGTAACCCGGAATGGCAAGGACGCGGAGGTCTGCGACCCCTATGCACGCTCCACCGGCGTAAACGGCCAGCGCGCGATGATCCTGGACCTCAGGGACACCGATCCGCAGGGCTGGGATGAGGATAAAAACCCGCACGCCGGGGAAAGCATGAACGATGCCGTGATCTATGAGGTGCATGTACGTGACCTCTCCTCGGACGGAAGCGCCGGGATCCCGAACTCGGGCACCTTCCTTGGCTTCACCGCTACCGGCACCACGACCCCGAACGGCACCCCGACCGGCATTGATCACATTGCGGATCTCGGCGCGACCCACGTCCACATCCTGCCGATGTACGACTTCGGTTCGGTCGACGAGGCTAATTCCGAAGGACAATACAACTGGGGCTACGATCCGGTCAACTACAACGTTCCGGAAGGCTCCTACTCCTCCGATCCGTACCATGGCGAAGTCCGGGTAAACGAGCTCAAGCAGATGGTGCAGGCGATGCACAAGAAAGGCCTCTCCGTGGTCATGGACGTCGTTTACAACCATGTTCAGGACGGCGACAAATTCTGCATCAACCAGATCCTGCCGGGCTACTTCTCCCGCATTAAGGACGACGGAACGTACGTCAACGACTCCGGCTGCGGCAATACCACCGCCTCCGAGCGATCGATGGTCCGCAAGTATATCGTCGATTCCGTTCTCTACTGGGCGACCGAGTATCATCTGGATGGCTTCCGCTTTGACCTGGTCGGTCTTCTTGACACGGAAACCATCAACGAGCTTGTCAATAAAGTCCATGCCGTCCGGCCGGATGTTATCTTCTACGGGGAAGGCTGGTCCATGTGCTCCTACACGACGAAGGATAATGTCTACATGGCCACGCAGACCAACTCCGCGATGACCCCGGATTTTGCCTACTTCAACGACAACTTCCGCGACGGTCTCAAGGGCAGCGTCTTTAACGATGAGGGCACCGGCTACGTGAACAGCTATGGCGAAGGCGCCGAAAATATGCTGGATTCCTGGAAGGCCGATGAATACTGGAGCACGAACCCGGCACAGATCGTACAGTATAATTCCTGCCATGACAACCTGACCATCTGGGATAAGCTGGCGCTTTCGGCTCCCGACGCCTCCGAAGCTAACCGCGTCCGCATGAACCTTCTGGCCGCGGCCATGACGATCACCGCCCAGGGCATTCCCTTTATGATGTCCGGCGAGGAAATGCTCCGCTCCAAGGAGAAGGAAGACGGCAGCTTTGATCATAACAGCTATGCGTCCCCCGACAGTGTGAACAGCCTTAAATGGTCCACCCTGGAGGATCCGACGGTCGCAAAGGTATACGAGTATTACAAGGGACTCATCGCCTTCCGTAAAGCCCATCCGTCCATCCGTCTCACCTCCTCCGAGGAAGTTCAGCAAAACATCACGTCGACGCTCGGTGATGATGGAAAGGGTCTTCAATTCTATGTGAAGGGGATTGAAGGAGATTCCGCAAAGGGGATCTTCGCGATCTTCAATCCGACCCTGGAAAGCACCACCGTCAACCTGCCGGAAGGCACCTGGACGGTCTGCGTCGATGCGGACACCGCCAGCGCCGAGCCCTTCCGTTCCGTCAAGGAGGCTTCCGTGACGGTGGAACCGCTTTCTGCCATGATCCTCGCGGACGGTATGCCGATCCTCGCGAAATCCGTGACGCTGAACAAGAAGAGCGCCACCCTCAACGTCGGCAAGACCCTGCAGCTTACCGCGACCGTAAAGCCTGAAGAAGCCGAGGACGGAGCGATCAGCTGGTCTACAAGCGACAAGGCCGTGGCGACCGTTTCTTCGAAGGGTCTTGTCACCGCGAAGAAAGCCGGCAAGGCTGTGATCACCGCGGAAACCGTGGGCGGCCTCACCGCAGCCTGCACGATCACGGTTCAGGCCAAGGCAACTTCCGTAAGCCTTAACAAGAAGACCGCCGCGGTTTACAGCGGCAAGACGCTGCAGCTTAAGGCAACGGTCAGCCCGAAGGATGCCGTGGACGGCGCCGTGACCTGGAGCACCTCCGACAAAACCGTCGCCACGGTTTCGAAGAGCGGTCTCGTCACCGCCAAAAATCCCGGCAAGGCCGTGATCACGGCCAAGACCGCGGGCGGTCTCACCGCTAAATGCACGGTCACGGTCAAGGGTGTACAGATTTACCGCGCGGCGAAGGGCGTCACCATTCGCTATACCCGGAGCCTTGCGACGGCGAAGAAGCTGAAGGCTGAAGGCTGCAAGGTGACCCACGCCTTCCTTGAGCCCGCCGTCTCCAAGACGAAGGTCTACTGGGTCTACGCCGCGAAGACGAAGCACCTCTGCTACACGACGGACAGAGCCTATGCGCTCGCCAAGAAGAAAGCCGGGCTCCACGCAGGGCTCGCCTTCTATGCGGCCGACAGCGGCATCCCGGTCTATGAGCTTGTCAAATCCGGCGCCCGCACCTACACGACCTCCAAGACCGAGGCTTCTTCGCTGAAGAAGGCCGGTTACACCTATAAGGGCATCGCCTTCAAGGCCCTGAAGGCCTGAGCGAAGCCCCCGGCAAACGTTTATAACCGGTCCGGGGGAGGCCTCTCCCCTCCCCGGTGCGCCGCGTCGCTGCTGACGAAGGCCGCCGGCATCGGTCAGCGGTTATGAAACGAAAGGAAGCGCCGCCGCAGGTTCGCCCCGCGGCGGCGTTTTCGTGGTTCTCTGCCCCCGGGCCGGCCCGGATCACCGGTTTTCGAAAAACAGTAGAAGTTTTCGGATATTTTTGTTATAGTACAAGCATGAGCTGCGCATCGCTGTCCGGCTGCGGGCTGGAAAAATAAAGCAGCCACGTATAGACCACGGAACGATAACTCGTCATGGTTCGTTACTGGTCACACGGTGAACAGTAACGATTATTCTTGTTAAATCAGGAGGCGGCAAATGAATCTTCGCGAGCGTTTAAAGGATGGGATGCTTCTTCTCGACGGCGGCACGGGCACGATGCTGCAGCGTTTCGGTATGCCCATGGGCACGATTCCGGAAACCCTGAATATCGAGAAGCCGGAATGGATTCTCCGGCTTCACCGCGGCTATCTTGAAGCAGGTTCGGATATTGTTTATGCCAATACCTTCGGCGCGAACCGGCTGAAGCTTCAGGGAACACAATATTCGGTAACCGAGCTTGTCGGTGCGGCCATCCGCCTCGCGAAGGAAGCCGCGGAGACATTTGCCGGATCCAAAGCCGGGGCATCCGGCAGGGAAGCGCTGGCCGCCCTCGACATCGGCCCGCTGGGGCAGCTCCTGACCCCCACCGGCACGCTCTCCTTTGAGGAGGCCTATGACCTCTTCGCCGAGATCGTGGAGGCCGGAAGGGACGCGGACCTTGTGGTTATCGAGACCATGACGGACCTTCAGGAAACCAAAGCGGCCGTCCTTGCGGCGAAAGAGCACAGCGATCTCCCCGTCTTCGTGACCATGACCTTCGAGGAAAACCACCGCACGTTCACCGGCTGCTCCGTCCCCGCGATGTGCCTGACCCTGGAGGGGCTCGACGTTGACGCAATCGGCGTCAACTGCTCCCTCGGCCCGAAGGAGCTTCTTCCGATCGTCGAAGAGATCTCGCAGTGGACGTCGCTTCCGATCATCGTGAAGCCGAACGCCGGCCTTCCGGATCCCGTGACCAACACGTATGACATTACGCCGGAGGAATTCTGCGAAGCCGTCAGGCAGATGCTCCCCTTCGGTCCGCGGATCCTTGGCGGCTGCTGCGGAACGGATCCTTCCTATATTCAAGGGCTGCGCGCCCTGATCGACGGACAAATTCCTGAAGCTATTGAATCGGAATCTCCTTCCGGCAGCAAAGCGGATTCCCCTGTCGGCATCGATCATGGGCAGACCGATTCTTCCCGACCGCTCTCCGTCTGCTCGGCGACGCACACGGTCACGGTTGACCGCCCGCGGATCATCGGCGAGCGCATCAACCCGACCGGAAAGAAGCGTTTCCGGGAGGCTCTCGCCGCCGGCGACATGGATTATGTGCTCCGCCAGGCCATTGAACAGGTCGAGGCCGGGGCGGAGATCCTCGATGTCAATGTCGGCGCGCCGGGCGTTGACGAGAAGGATATGATGGTTCGGGTCGTCCGCGCCCTGCAGGCGGTTACCGACGTCCCGCTCCAGCTGGATTCCACCAAGCCGGAGGTTCTCGAAGCCGCGCTCCGCGCCTACGTCGGCAAGCCCATCATTAATTCCGTTAATGGAGAGCAGGCGGTGATGGACAGGATCCTTCCCCTCGCCGCGAAGTACGGGGCGGCCGTCGTCGGCCTCACGCTTGATGAAAACGGGATTCCGCCGACAGCGGAGGGACGTTTCACCATCGCGGAGCGGATCATACGGGAAGCCGCAAAATACGGCATCAAAAAGGAGCATGTGATCATCGACTGCCTGGTGCTCACGGTATCCTCCGAGCTGAAAGCCGCCCGGGAGACCTGCGGGCCGTTCGCATGGTGCGGGAGCAGCTTGGCGTAAACACCTGCCTCGGCGTTTCGAACATCTCCTTCGGCCTGCCCGCGCGCGGCGCGGTCAACACGGCTTTCTTTACGATGGCGCTCCAATCGGGGCTTACGCTCCCGATCATGAACCCGAACGTCTCCTCCATGATGTGGGCCTACCGGGCTTTCCTGGCTCTTTCCGGGAAGGACGAGAATTCTCTGGAG
>CACZBB010000042.1 GCA_902779245.1 uncultured Lachnospiraceae bacterium
TTCATACACAGGCTGATTTATGTCACTGGCCCGTGCCAAACAGCGACGCGCAGCTAGTCCTTTAGGGCGAGTGTTTGGCACGGGAGTGACTTGTAACAAGTACTACAGTAGCCGGGGGGCTGCCTTTGATCTGTGCGTCAGCCCCCCGCTCTCTGCCGCATGGGCATCCCGGTTTTCGCCGGCCTGACAAGCTGTTTATTTATGCTTGTTGCCCATGGACTGCATTTACGGTGTGAATCTCTTACCGTGACGCTTTACACTCCGGAGATCTCTATGGGAGACGCCGTGCGGATCGAACCGGTCGCGTAATCGACATAGAAATAAGAAATCTGATCGTCCGTCTGCGTGTATAAATACGCGCCCTTGCTCGTTACACGGAACGTTTGATAAGCCTCCCGGTCGATGGAGACCAGCATCTCGGCCTTGTTCGTGTCCAGATTATACTTCAATATCTGAATAGCCGGGATCGTCTGAAGCGTTCCCGCCACGACATACACGTTTTGCCCGTATTTGGAATAGTAGATATACTTTCCAAGGCGTGTGACGGTCTCCGCCGCGCTGTCGATCGTCACGCCCTTCTTTGTCCGAACATCATAGCTCTTCAGGATCGCCCCCTCCGAGCCGTCCAGCTTTTCCCGGTTATAGACAAGATACCGGGAAACCTGCGCGCACGGCGAGACACCGGAGCCCATCTTTTTGGAAACCTTCGTGGAAAGGGGATAACTGAACATCAGGTGTGCGCCCTTCTTGCTTACGGCGCTGTAATAAACGACATTGTTGTAAAAGCCGCAAAGCCTCGCTTCCTTCGCCTTAATGGAAATCGCCGCGACCTTGGTCTTTTTCAGCGTTTTGATGTTCGCCTTCCAGATGGTCAGCACGTTCTTCTTGTAGAGGGAATACAAGACCGTTGTGTCGTTGGCGACGCCGCTTACCAGACGGCCGCTCTGCGACGCGATCGTCACGGTGCCGTCCGTGCCTTCCCGAAGCAGGAAACCCGTCTGATAACCGGTGTAAATATGATAATTCCCGTAAAACTCCTCATCTGCCGGCTCGAGATACGCATCATAATTAAGCGTCGACCGGATGAGAGAGGCCGCCTCTGCCGGAACCGTTCCCACAAAGCCTGCCAAAAGCAGAAAAACCAGCATCGCGCCAAAAAGCTTCCGCACTGTCTTCATTGTCTTCATTGTTTTTTCTCCTTTCTTTCATCGTCAGGCCGCTCCGCCGACCTTAGCTTCTTTTTCTATTTTACCACAAATTTTCTGTCTTTTATACTTTTATTCTCAAACACTCCGTGTCTTCTCGTTATTGTGAACGGCGTGAATATCAACAACGTGTCGCAGGGTGTGCACCGTAACATCTTCTCCACTTTTCCTGCGCAGGCATTCATGCTATACTATCGGAAGAAGGCTTCATCCTGACGCACATCTCAAAATGCGTGTCAGGAGAAAGCTCGCGCGGCTTAGGACGGCGAGCCAAAGCCCCGGGAAAATAAGCTCAAAAGTTTCAAATGGGCGGTTTGGGCTTACGGCGGCGAGCCGAAAGCCTCGGAGAATAAGCCCAAAAGCTTCAAAAGGGCGGTTTGGGCTTACAGCCAGCCTCAGGAAGCTTCGGAAAATAAGCCCAAAAGCTTCAAAAGAGCGGTTTGGGCTTACGGCCAGCCCCAGGAAGCTTCAAAAAATAAGCCCAAAAGTTTCAAAAGGCCTGCCTGGGCTTACGGCGGCGCGCCAAACGCCCCGGGAAATAAGCCCAAAGAATTCTTTTTTCTTACAGATGCTGTTTTTTGTGCGGGGAATGCCGCGGATCGGAGGTTTTATGAGACATGGCCAATGCAGATTGACGGCGATTTTTCTCTCGGCGGGGCTTTTGCTTTCCGGCTGCGGGAGCGCCGCGCCCGGGAGCGGTTCCTCCGGAACCGGTTCGACCACGGGCACGGCTTCGGGAACCGCCTCATCGGCAAATACGGCTTCCGGCACCATATCTTCGACAGGCGATATTTCCGGGCCGGGGAGTTCGATCTTAAGCGGTCCGGAGTCACAGGAAAACGGAGGTACTGACATGGAAAAACGGCTGCAGACGGTTCTGGATTCTTTGCAGGGGCGATGGGTCGATGTCAACGGGGAATCCGTGCTCGATATTCAGGGAAACCTCATGAAATATTCCCATCGCGGCTGGTCGAAAAACTACAACCTCCTGGTCCGGGAGGAAAACGGGAGATATATCCTCGACAACCGGGACGAGGCCTACAGCTTCGGCGTGATGTCCGCCCTGGAGCTTAGCGGCGATGTGCTGCATGGCTATGAGCTTCATGCTTATGAGCAGATTCTGGACGGGGATTCGCACGCCTATCGCTTCGTCCGCGAGGAAAAGAAGGCCGAGCTCCTGAAGACAGAAGATCTTTCCAGGGATCTACCGAAGGTCATCGAGTCCCGGTCGATCCGGGAGCTTACGCTCGTTTTCAACTATGACTCACCGGGCAAGTACGGCCTTGAGGATCTTCAGACGGGAAGTTACTGCTGGGAGATCTCCAAAAAGGACGAGGAGACCTGGTCCTCGGAATTCCGGGGTTCGGGCTCCTCTTACATCATCATGGACGTTCGCCAGGAAGCGGACGCGGAGTATATGCGCAGCCTCGCGGAGTTCCTCTGCGGGGAAGACATCGCCGGCCACAACGGCTATTATATGAAAAATTCCGTGAACAAGGCGGGCTACAGCCTGTATGTGACCTTCGACTCCGGAGAGCGCCTCTCCATCCAGGCCTCCGGCGACCCCGGCGACACCTGCGTCTTCAGCCTCCCCGCCCTCGTCGAATACGCGAAGAAGCTCGGCATCGACTGACACGGCTTCGCAGAGCCCCTTCGCAGACGCCTGACCATAGGCCGCCGGTTCTTATTTCGTACGGGAGATTTTCGTGGTTCTTCCGCAAAGACTGGTGCAAGGGCAGAGATTCTTTTGATTTCGGATAAGACCGCCATAAAACAGCGCTCTTATCCGAATTTTCAGGATCAGGACTCGTCGGTTTTCGGATAAGACCAGCGATATGCGCGTGTAGGATCCGAAACATTATTCTACAAATGAATGCGGAAGAACCGTTTTCATAAAAAAGATTTTATCGTAACGATAAAAGGTTTCCTCACCGTAAAACCTTTGTGATTGAATCAGAAAAAGCAGAATCCCGTTTTTTGACGGAATTCTGCTTTTTATTCACAGCGCCGCGTAAGGAAATCCGCTGCCTTCGGCAGCTCACGGCTCACGATGAGGGGTGGAGGTTCGGCGTTCGCCTCACTCTGCCCTATTATCGGCCTTGCGAAGGGCGTTCGCCTCACTCTGCCTTATTATCGGCCTTGTGAAGGGCGTTCGCCTCACTCTGCCCTATTATCGGCCTTGCGAAGGGCAGGTGCCCGGCTCGAATATGGACTATAAATCTTCCCTGAAATCCGGCCGCCCCGGGTCCTCCGGCTCTTCCTCCCCGCAGGCTTACCGCCCCGAATCCTCCGGCTCTTCCATATACTCCGGCTCTTCCATATCCTCCGGCTCATCCATATACTCCGGTTCTTCCGTCTCTTCTGCTTCCAGCTGTCCGGAAGCGCGGAGCTCGGCCAGGAAGACCGCGGCATCGTCCGGCACGTCGTCAATGTCCTCGCCGACATCCACAAGGAGCGGCTGCCGCCGGAACAGGATGTCGTACATGACCGGAACGATGTAGAGGGTCATCAGCGTCGAGTAGAGAAGGCCGGCCGCGATGACGATCGCCATGCCACGCCCCATCTGGCTGCCCATGCTCTTTCCGATGATGAGATCCCCCATCGCGAGGATCGTCGTCAGCGCGGTCATCAGGATCGGCCGCATGCGGGTCTTCCCGGTCGCGATGAGCGCGTCCCGCCGCCGCATGCCGCCAAGCCGAAGCTGGTTGGCATAATCCACGAAAACAATACCGTTATTAACAACGGTTCCCACGAGGATCAGGAAACCCATGAGCGAAAGCATGGAAAGCTTCTCGCCGCTGACAATCAGCCCGATCATCCCGCCCGTGAAGGCCAGCGGGATCGTGAACATAACAATGAAGGGCGAGAGGAGGCTCTGGAACTGGGCGACCATAACCAGGTAAATAAAGAGAATCGCCAGGAGAAGCAGACGGCTCATCTGCGTCACCATCGTGTTAATCTCAGAACTCTCACCCTCGATCTCCACGCGCACGCCCTCCGGCCAGGTCCTTCCCGTAAGCTTAGCCTCCAGCTCCCGGCTGAGAAGGTTCATGCTGTAGCCTTCGCTCACATCCGCCGTGACCGTGAGGTAGCGGTTCAGGTTTTTACGGTTAATATTGCCCTGCCCGTCCTCCTCGCGGAGCGTCGCGAATTCGGAAAGCTTGTGGACGCCGGAATCCGTCTTATCCTCCTTCTTGGTTTTCTTCTTTTTTGAGGAGCTCTCCTTTGAGGTCTCCGCCGTTTTCTCCTCATCGGAGGCAGACGGGAAAATCCCCGAGCCGCCGGACATCCCGGCCATCGCCGAGGCGTCCCCCGAACCGCCGAACATCCCCGCCATCGCCGAAGCGTCCATTTGTCCGCCGCCGGTCATCCCGGCGATCCCGGACGCGCCGGCGCCGCTCCCCGAAGACATCCCGCCCATCGCGGCCGCATTTGCCGAGGTAAATTCCATATCGAGGATATTCTCGCGGGTGAGCAGGTTGTTCCGGTCGCGGATCACGACCGCGAGGCTCTCCCCGTTCTTCTCGATCGTCGTCGAGGTCGCGGATGTCGTGAGCCGCTGGGCGATCCCGGCGTAGATCTGCGCCACCGTAAGGCCATAGCTCATGGCCTTGTCCTTGTCAATATCCAGATGCAGCGTCTTCGCCGCGTCTTCATTTCCCGTGGAAATGTTCTCGAAGCCCTCGACGGTCCGGACTTCCGCGGCAATCTCCTCCGAAACCCCCCGCATGGTTTCAAGGTCATGCCCGTAGACATTGATCGAAAGTCCGCTGGCCATGAGCGCCGTCATGTCGCTCATGCCGCCCGAGGAGACAGCCACGGTGCAGGGCAGGTCGGAGGTCTCCTCCTCAATGGTTTTCCGAAGCTCCCGCATCCTGTCCGGATCGTCCGATTCCGGCTCCACGAAGCAGGTATATCTACCGTAGGAGCTTGCCGCCGAGAGAGACCCGGACAGGAAGCTCGCCACACCCGCGCCACCGCCGAGCGCGCCGACATTCTTCACACCCTCCACCGAGAGGATCCGTTCCAGAGCTTCGTCTACCTTTTTGTAGGATTCGGCCCGCTCATCCTCCTCCGGCGTGGTGATGGTAATCTGCAGGGAGTTCCCGCCCATATCCGGCAGGATCGTGATGCCCATGGCCAGGAGCCGCCAGGTGCAGAAGGCCAGGAGCCCGATGGCAACGGCCAGCGTCGGCAGCTTGTGCCGGAGGCAGAACCCGAGCGTCCGCCCGTAGACGTTTTGCATGCCTTCAAAAATCCGGCTCTTCCGCGGCGTAAAGCGCCGGAGAACCGTGCTGGAGGCCGCCGGCACCACGGTCATCGCGACGACGAGCGAGGCCAGAAGGCAGTAGGAAATCGATAGCGCCATCGGCACCATGAGTTCCCGGACCAGGCCGGTCGTAAACACCATGGGCAGGAAAACACAGACCGTCGTTAAGGTCGAGGCCGCGATGGAGCCGAAGACCTGCTTGGCTCCCTGCACCGCCGCGCGGGGAGCCGCAAGCCCGCGGCCGCGCAGGCGGAAAATGTTTTCGATAACGACGATGGAGTTGTCAACGAGCATGCCGATGCCGAGGGCCAGGCCCGAAAGGGTCATCATGTTGAGGGAAAGCCTCGAGAAATAGATCAGCACCAGCGCGGCAAATACCGACAAGGGGATGCTGATGGCGACGAGGATGGTCGGGCGCACATCGCGCAGGAACAGCGCAAGGATGATGACCGCAAGGAGCGCGCCGAGGAGCATGCTCCGCACGATGCTTTCCACGATGAGGTCGATGTACTGTCCCTGGTCCATGAGGCTGACGACCGTCAGCCCCGGGTCGTCCTCCTGCATCTTCACCAAAGCCGCCTTCACCGCCTTCGAGACCGCATTTGTCCCGGCCGCGGAGCCCTTGAAGATGGAGAGCACCACGCCGTTGCGGCCGTTGAGCTTCGCGTAGCTGTCCTCCGCGTTATCGATCACCGTGACATTGGCCACATCCTGGAGACGGACCGTGCCGATGCCGTCCATGTCCACCAGAAGAACGTCGGCGATATCCTCGGAGGTCTCGTACTCTTCGCCGATCTTGAGCAGCCAGGACTGATCGTTGGCGTCGTCGATGTAGCCCGCCGGCATGGCGAAGTTCTGCGCGTAGATCATCTGCGAGAGCGTGGTTACCGTGAGGAGCTTGTCGGCGTTGGCGTTCTTTAAGGCCTCCTCTTTGGAAGCTTCATACTGGGCGCGGGCCTGCGCCAGCTGCGTCTGCGCGGCCGTGAGCTGTTGCGCGGCCGAGGAGAAACCGACCGCCGCGTCGAGCTGTCCCTGGGTCATCTGGGCGAGGGCGCTCTCCATGCTGTTTAAGAGCCCGGGTACCTGATCGAGGTAGCTGTTCAGCGTGGCGACCACGCCCTGCACCGAGGCAGCCGGGCTGGCCGCGGCCTGCGCCGCGGGCGAGGAGCGGACCACCGAGAGGATCGTGCCGACCTGGGAGACCGCGCCGCCGATCTTGGTCACCGCGGACATGAGCGCGGAAACCGACGAACCGTCGGCCGTGGCCGCGACCTGCTGAAGGCTCCCGATCACCTCGGCAAATTCCGTCCCGAGGTTGGCGTCGCCGACGGCGGAGGAGACCTTCTGCGTGGCGGAAGCAAGCGCTCTGGCCGCCGCGTCATACGCGTCCCGCGCCGCTTCAAGATCCGCGGAAGCCTGCTGAGCGGCTTCCTGAGCTTTCTGATAAGCTTTTCGAAGCTCCGGACTCGCGTCCTCTCCCGCGACGCGCAGGGCATCCCGGGCATGCTCCTCCGCCACGACAGCCTGATTATAGGCCTCGCGAAGCTCCGTGAATTTATTCGAGGCATTCTCATAGACGGTCCGGGCATCCGCCGCCGCCGACTGCAGGCTCGCTCGGATGGACTGATAATAGCCGTTCACCGTCTGCTGGAGAGTCGTTACGCGGGCCGCCAGATCCGCCGCTCCCTGCCGGATGCCGGCGGCGACGGCGCTTGCCGGTCCCTGAAGGCCGGCAAAAAGCGCGGAGGAAAGCATCGAGCCGAAGCTCTTTTCCTGCTCCTCCAACACGGCCTGTCCCTCCGCCACCTGCTTTTCCGCCGCCGAAAGCTGCTTTTCCGCTTCCTTCAGGGCTTTTGTCGTCGTCTTTAAGATCTTCTCGTTGAGCGCGGCGATCTTGTCCGCGTCAAGATCGACCTGAACCGTCCGCTCGACAAGCCCCACGCCCGTCACGGACGCGACGCCGGCCTGCCGCTCGATCACGGGCGTAAACTGATCCTTAATATAATCGGACAATTTATAAATATCCATTCCCTCGTGCTCGACGGCGATGTACATCGTGGCGATCATATCCATGCTCAGCTCAACGACGCTCGGCGTCCCGCAGCTGTCCGGAAGGCTCGCGCGAACCTGGTCGAGGGCGCTGGAAACCTTCACCATTACGCTGTCCATGTCGGTGTCTTCCTCGAATTCGAGCTGCGTGAGCGAATAGTTCTCGGCGGAAACGGTATTGACATTTTTCACATGGGAAACCGTACCGAGAGAGCGCTCCATCACGGCGCTGACCTCGGCCTCGACACGCTCCGGACTCGCGCCCGGGTAGGTCGTGATGACCATTAGATAAGGAAGAGAGATCTCCGGCAGCAGGTCCATGGTCATACTGGCCAGGGAGACGAAGCCCACAACCAGCACCGCGATCACCGCCACAAGCACGGTAAATGGCTTTCGGACGCTAAATCTTTCCATAAAAATACCCATCCCGCAGAACAGGCTGCGGTCCTGCTTATGCGATCAAAATAAAACTTTTACCGTCCGCCATGCAGCCGGCAAATTGCAAATTTGTCTCAATTTTACCCTACAAGCCGTGAAAAACAAAGCATTTTTATAAAAAGTTAAGATAAAAAAACGAGCGGGTTTTTCCCGCTCGTTTATACCCATATCGCCGCGTAAGAAGCCGCAGTCTCCCGCCGTCCGCGTTTCAGGCCTCGCCTCCGAGAAGCCTAAGGAGCGATTCGTCGCCAAACAAGGTGTTTGCGTTGAAAAGGAACAAAACCTCCGTCAGCTTGTCCTTCTCCATCAGCGCGTCCAGGCTTCCCGTAAACTGCCGCGCGTCCACCACCTCGATCCGCTCAAAATAGCTTGAAAGGAACGGGAGGAAGCTGTTCGCGTAGCTGTCCTTCACCACAAGGAGACGTCTCCCGCCCTTCGCGGACTTCGTCGTGAGGCGAAGCCGCGGGCAGTCGCCCCCGAAAAAGACATTATACGCATTTTCTGTTCCGAGCCAGCTCCTGTCGTAGATCGAGGGCAGCTTCGTACCCTTCCCGGTTCCGTCCTCGGCGCTGTAGACCACCGCGCCGGGAATTATCTTCGGGCGATAGCCCCGGATCTCGTCCGGCCGGCCCTTCCGCAAGCCGTTTTTCCGGGACAGCGTCCCGACAAAGGGCTCGCCGTCAAAGGAAAACAGCTCGACGTTCTCCGGCGTCCGGATCCGAAGATGAGAGCAGGCCGCCTCGAAAGCAATCCTCGCGCCCTCTGTCGTCCAGCGCGGGTCGGTTCGGTAGTAGAGATACTCGCCGGCATGCGCGCGCAGCTCCTGCCGGACGTCTATGCTGGCAAGCTTCGTCTCCGAGAGCCTGCCGAAAAAATCATCCATGATCCGGTTCTGATCCGCAATGGGCGCATCCACGGCGATCTCCGCGCGGCAAATGCTCGCGGCGTTCGGCGCCAGCAAAAAATACATGCCTGCCGTTTCATGCGCTTCGGCAAATGCCGCGAGGCGTTCGATCAGTCGGTTTTCTTTTTCCGCGTCCGGCACCGCCACGTCCTCGGCAAAGCCGTCCTGACCGCGCAGATAGATTCCGTTATTCTCGATGATCCCGGAGACCTGCCGGACAAAGCCGTAGGCATTGACGAAGATATCATGGAACGGAAACCGCTCTTCGGCATAGCTTTTTACCGAGTGGGCATATTTGCTGCTTAAGATATTCTCCATTGAAAGATTTTCAATGTGCGAAAGCGCCTTTTCCTTCTGTTCCGAGAGGACATCCTTCGGCAGGACGAAAAATAGCAGCGTGAAGCCGAGCACGAGTCCGCAGATCACCGCGGCCAGCACCGGCCGGTACGGTAAATGCCGCTTTTCGTTCAGCTCCCCGTTTTTCTCAGGCCGCTCTCCGGCCGTCTTGTTTTCTTCCATAGTAACTCCTTTCGTTCCTTCGGCGGCGCCCGGTCACTGTCCCAGGGCGATCCTCATAAAGGTGTCCGGCCCCGTCCCTCCGATACCGGCCGCAAGGGCAAGACCAAAAATGAAAATAAGAAGGATGATCGCGATGACCGGGAGCTTTTTTCGTATCCACCGGTAAATCCGAAGAAACAGGCCGGACGCGGTCACGGCCGAGACAATGAGCAGCGCCAGATGCGTCCGCAGCAGATACAGCATGGTCGCATTTGCCACGCCCCCGGCCGCGCCCCCGAAAAGCGCAAAAACCGGCGAAAAAACATTTGTCGAAGCTGCGCCCAGAAGGATCGCCGCGGCGATCAGCAGCAGAATCGCCGTAAACAGCCAGCGAAGTGCGTCCGGAAATCTTCGGAACAGTCTTCCGACCGCCCCCGTGTCCAGAATCAGCAGGACGCCCATGTACGCCGCAAGGATCAGGTAAGCAAGGCTGGTTCCGTGCGCCGCGGCAAAAAGCCCGGCCGCAAGAAGAATCCCCAGCGCGTGCCTGAAAAAGCTCCCGCTCTCCCCATATACCGGACGGCAGATGGTCTCGCGGAACCATCCGGTCACCGTGATCTGCCAGCGCCGCCAGAAATCGCAGACGGACAGCGACAGGAAGGGATGATCAAAGCTTTCGGAGATCCGGATGCCCAGCATCCTCGCCGTGCCGACAGCCATATCCGCGTAGGCGGAGAGCTCAAGCGCAAGCCAGAGCGCGTAGGAAAGCGCCAGAATCCAGGCAAGGAAAACCGTGTTCTCCGCCTCCGGGACCTGCCGGATCCGAAGCGTCAGGACATAGAGCGGAGACGCCAAAAGTGTTTTCTTAAAGAATCCGAAAAGGAAGCGCTCAACGCCCGAGCCGAACAGCTCAAAAGAAGCGGCTTTCTTTTTCGTGAATAATCCGGCAAATGCCGGGCGGATCTTTTCGTAATGGTCGATCGGCCCGAGTGCGATGGTCGGAAAGAAGGTGATGTAGAGGGCGAAGAGGAAGAAATCCGTCTCTCCCTCGCTCCTGCCCCGCCAGATATCGGTGAGGTATACGATTCCGCGCAGGGCCGTGAACATCAGGCCCAACGGGAGCGCAAGATTCGGTACCGCTTCCTGCCCCTCTGCTAAGGAGCGTGCCCAGGGCAGAAAGACGAAAAGGAACGGCAGAAGCAGGTTCCCGGCGATGCCGAGAATCCCGATGACCGTCCTGCCGGCTTTTTTTCCCTGCCGGACAACAGAACCCCTGTAGGAAAGCTCGATCCCGGCGACATAGTTAAAAAAGCAGACCAGAAGAAGCGCCGCGAGATAGATCGGCTGCGCAAAAGAGTAGAAGAGCAGAGAAGCGATCAAAAGTATGATCGGCTTCGCGTAACGTCCGGGAATCAGGTAGTAGAGCAGGAGAACCGCCGGAAGGAAAAAGAACACGTAAAACAGAGAGGAAAAGCCGAGCGGACTCATTCCCTTGGCAAATGCAGCCGCGGATTCTATGTGACCGGCCCGTCCGATTCCCGCAAGCATCACGTAGAGAAACACCAGCGTCAGCGCGAGAATGAGCATGACGGCCGGAAAGAAACGCCGGCCGGAAATGGAAAAAGACTTTTGTTTACGTGTTTTTTCGGCGCCCGTTCGGACAGACCCGGCTCGGTTTCGGGTTGTTAAAGCCTCGCCGTAAGGAATTCTTTCTTCATCAGCCGGGCTCTCGCCGGAGAGGGCGATCGCTCTTCCCTCCTGCACGGTGGCCAGAAGGTGCGAGACATCCAGACTCCCCTCTCCCTGAGCCCGCTCTTCGTCAGCGCTTTTTAGTTCATTCCACTTTAATTCTCTCAAAACAAACTCCTGGTTTCGGTTGAAGCATCGAAAAGTTACAGATTCCAAAAAAGCCCTCTGGATCACTCCAGAGGGCTTCGAGGCGACACCCGGAATCGAACCGGGGATGAGGGTTTTGCAGACCCGTGCCTTACCGCTTGGCTATGTCGCCAAAGAGCTCCCCGAGTAGGGCTCGAACCTACAACAACTCGGTTAACAGCCGAGTGCTCTACCATTGAGCTATCGAGGAAGATACCTTGCGAAACGACACCATGTTCGGCTTAAACCCGCCGGACAAAAATCCAACGAAATTGTCGTCTACGCAAAATCCGGAAGCTCACGCTCCCCGGATTTTTAACACTTTCAAAGGATGCTTACCGACGCACCCTCAAAACCGCATATACGAAATCTTTGCTTTTCTGATCAAGCCCTCGTCCGATTAGTAACAGTCAGCTGCACGCATTACTGCGCTTCCACCTCTG
>CACZBB010000043.1 GCA_902779245.1 uncultured Lachnospiraceae bacterium
ATCCTGCGCCATCGCGCGCTCGATGATCTGGTTCCACTGCTCGCGGCGATCATAATAGATACGCTCCGCGTAGCGGACGGTTGCCATCATCTCGTGGGCGTTGTAGTTCGCGAACGAGAAGCCCGTACCGGTATTCTCATATTCATTGTACGGCCAGACCGTATCCTTGAGACCGCCGGTCTCGCGGACGATGGGAAGGGTGCCGAAGCGAAGGGAGATCAGCTGCGAAAGGCCGCACGGCTCAAACTGCGAGGGCATCAGGAACGCGTCGCAGCCCGCGTAGATCTTGTGCGCAAGCGCTTCATTGTAGTAAATCTGCGCGGTGACTTTTCCGCCGTACTTCCAGGCAAAGTGCCGGAACATATTCTCGTAGCGCTCCTCACCGGTGCCGAGGATCACGAACTGAACCGCATCCTGGCAGAGCTCGTCCATCACATAGGCGATCAGGTCGAAGCCCTTCTGGTCGGTCAGGCGGGACACGATACCGATGAGCATCGCGTTCGCGTCAACGTTAAGGCCCAGATCCCACTGCAGAGCGGCCTTGTTCTTCCACTTTTCCGTGCGGAAATTGAATGCGTTGAAATTGTGGTAAATGATATTATCCGTCTCCGGATTCCACTCATTGTAGTCGATGCCGTTGACGATGCCGCGCAGGTCGTGGGCGCGGGCGCGGAGAAGTCCGTCCAGACCCTCGCCATAATACGGCATCTTGATCTCCTCGGCGTAGGTCCGGGAAACGGTCGTGATCGCGTCGGCGTAAACCAGGCCGCCCTTCAGAAGGTTCGCGTCCGTCTTGTACTCCAGCTTGTCCGGCGTGAAATAGTAATCCGGCAGGCCGACGATGCTCTTCACCGTCTTGACATCCCAGATCGCCTGGAACTTCAGGTTGTGGATCGTCATAACCGTCTTGATCCCCTGGAAATAGGGATTCGCCTGGAAGCTGTCGTTAAGATAGACGGGCACCAGGGCGCTCTGCCAGTCATGGCAGTGAATGATGTCCGGGCGGAAATCAAGGTTCGGCATCGCCGAGAGGACCGCCTTGCAGAAGAAGCCGTAGCGATAGATGTCGTAGGGCATCCCGGCGTAGGGCTTGTCACAGCTGAAGAAATCCTGGTTGTCGATGAAATAATAATGGGTGCCGTCATAGTCCATCTCAAGGACGCCAACATAGTAGTTATTCCAGTTGTAGTCCATATAGAAATGGGTCTTGTAGCGCAGCATGTCCTTGAACCGCTGCGGCATGAAGGAAAACAGCGGGAGGATAACCCGGCAGTCGAAATAACGCTTGTCAAGATTCTTGGGAAGCGATCCGACAACATCGGCAAGACCGCCCGTCTTGACAAATGGCACGCACTCAGACGCAACAAAAATGATATTTTTCATGTTCTGACCTCCTGGCAGTCTAATGCCGTTTTGCATTGAACCGAATCCGGCGAAAAAACCCCTCAAATATGCATTTTCACCAGTCTTATTCTATTATAACGCATCTTTTTTGTTTTGTCTGCACATTTTTCGATCTTTTGAAAAAAAACCTGCCAAAAAACGTCAGAACCGTCCGCAACCTTACCGTCAGGAAATATCCTGCCAGCCCCTTGCCATATCCTTCATTTCCGAGGCCTGACGGAGCGTGGTCTCGGTGATGGTCTCGCCGCCGAGAAGACGGGCAAGCTCGCGCACGGAATCCTCCTCCGAAAGCTTCCGGATCCTGGTCACCGCCGCCTCGTCGGAGATTTCCTTGACGATCTCATAATGCGCGTCGGCAAACGCGGCGATCTGCGGCAAATGGGTGATGCAGAGGACCTGGCGGCCATCCCGCGCGATCTTCGAGAGCTTCTTCGCCACCATTTGCGCGGTCCGCCCGGATATACCGGTATCAACCTCGTCGAAGATCAGCGTCCCGGTCTTTTCCTCCGTGGACAGCAAGGTCTTGATCCCCAGCATGATGCGCGAAAGCTCACCGCCCGAAACCACCCGGTCCAGCGGCAGAAGCGCCTGCCCCGGGTTCGTCGCGATCCGGAACGTAACAAGATCCTGGCCGTCCGCCGCGGGAAGCGGCATTTTCGCAAAGCCAACCTCGAAATCGCACCTCGCGAAATTCAGCTCCTCAAGCTGCCCATGCACCCCGTCGGCAAATGCATTTGCCACCATAACGCGGCGAGCCGTTAAGCGATCCGCAGCGGCAAGAAGCCCGGCCTTCGCGATCTCCTCCTCCTTCTGCAGCTTTTGCCGCCTTTCCTCGTAATCTTCGAGACTTAGCAGCTCGGCCTTCTTCGCCGCAAGGCTTGAGAGAACCTCCTCCAGCGTACGGCCATGCTTCGTCTTCAGTTTGTTCAGGGCATTGAGGCGTTCTTCTGTCGCGAGCAGGGCGTCCTCCGAGCGCTCAAGCCCGTCGAGATAGGCGGCGACGTCGCGGTTGAAGCCGTTGAGCAGGTCATCGATCTCCGTGAGCTGTTTCGTGAGACCGCCGATCTCTTCGTCAAAGCCCTCGACCTTTTCCAGCGCCTTGAGGGCGCGGCCGATGGACTCACCGGCGGACGCCGAATCGTCATAGCCGGTCAGGCTGTGCGCCAGCTCCGCCGCCTCGGCGATCTTCTGCGCATGGAGAAGCCGCCGATAGTCCTTTTCAAGTTCTTCATCCTCGCCGATCCTCGGGCTGATCTCCTCGATTTCGGAAATCTCAAAGGTCAGGAAATCCGCCCTCCGCGCCCGCTCCGCCTCCGGGACGGACATCGCGGAAAGCGCTTTTTTCTTCTCGGTATATGCCGCGTGGGCTTTCGAGACTTCCAGCTTCAGGGCTGCCGTCTCCTCCCCGCCGTAAGCATCGAGAAGCGCCAGCTGGTGCTCCGGCAGGAGGAGCTTCTGGTGCTCGCTCTGCCCATGAATGTCCAGCAGGAGGGAACCGATCTCCCGGACCTCCTGCGCGGAGCGAAGCTCCCCGTTCACCCGCACGCTGCTCCTGCCGCCGCGGATCCGACGGGAAAGCACAAGCTCGCCATCCTCCGGGAAGACCTCAAGCTCCGCAAGTGCCGAAAGCGTTTCCGGATCGCTGACGGAGAAGGTCAGCTCCGCGAGCGCGTCCGGCGCGTCCTCGCGGACAAGGCTCCGGGCGACCTTTCCGCCCAGCGCCATGGTGATCGAATCGATAATGATCGATTTTCCGGCGCCGGTCTCGCCGGTAAGAATGTTCAGGCCATCCGAAAAGCCGATGTCCATCTGACGGATCAGGGCCAGATTCCGAATGGAAAGGTTTTTCAGCATAAATCACTCCTTATTTACCCGCTTGTTGTCCGCCAGCTTGCGGAGCTTTCCGCAGAGATCCGGCCCGTCCTCGCTGTTTTTGAGCGCGATAAAAACCGTATCGTCTCCGGCGATACATCCAAGGGTATTCCGCCAGTCGAAGCTGTCAATCGCCGCGGCCACCGCCATCGCCATACCGGAAAGCGTGCGGACCACCATCAGATTTCCTGCGGACTCCACCGACACAAACGCATCCGAGAGGATTCGGAGATATTTTTCCTTGAGCCCCCGGACATCCGCTGCAGGCGGCGCATAAACATTCCGTCCGTCCTTTCCGGGAATCTTCCGCAGCTCCAGCTGCCGGATATCCCGGCAGACGGTTGCCTGCGTCGTAGAAAATCCGCATTCTTCCAGCTTCGCGACCAGCTCATCCTGTGTTTCGATGTCCTGCGTCCGCACAAGTTCCAGTATCATTTCATGTCTAGCGTTTTTCATCTTCCAGTCCTCTCGTAAATGCAGTTATGTAAGTGAATTTGTTTCCTGTCGCATGATCGCCTTCAGTTTTCGGCCATCTTTCGGCGCAATACATCCAGAAAGCTCGCGTCCGAAAGCTTGAGGATATTAGTCTTTTTCGCGGCGCGGCGGATCTCCACCACGTCGCCGGCCTCCACCGACACCAGCTTCTCGTTACCGTCGAAGAACACCGAAGCCTCCGGCGGAAGATAGCCGTTGCCGATACCGATCTCGACGCGAACCACGTCCCGGCCTCGCAGGATGATGCTGCGGGCCGCAAGCGTGTGCGCGGCGATGGGCGTCATGATCATCAGATCCGCCTCCGGCGTCACGATCGGGCCGCCTACCGAGAGCGTATAGCCCGTCGCGCCGGTGGCCGTTGATAGAATAATGCCATCCGCGCGGTAATCTGTCAAGTGTTCGCCGTTGACACCGGTGATCAGCTCGACGAGGCGGAGCGGGCCGCTTCGCAGGATGACAACGTCGTTCAGGGCGATGTCCGCCGCGATCATCTCCCCCTTCCGGAAGATTTCGCCCTCCAGCATCATGCGCTTCTCAATCGTATATTTTCCTTCCAGAAGCTGGTCAACGGCTGTCCGGAACTGGCTGGCTTCGACCTCGGCAAGGTAACCCAGCGTCCCGAGGTTTACGCCCAGAAGCGGCAGCTGTCTGCCGACGACTCTTTTGGCCGCGCGGAGGAGCGTCCCGTCGCCGCCGACGACCAGGAGACAGGAGATGCCGTCGGGAATCTCACCCTGGCCGTCCGTCAGCACGGCCTCCGCGCCCCGTTTTGACATATGCCACCGGATCGCGTCGGCGAGGGATGCCGCGCCGTTTTTTCCTTTGTTGTAAAGAATTCCGTATCTTCCCACCCGCCGCCTCCTTTCCTTCGTTGATACGCCGGCTCTCCGGTTTCCGGGCTCAGGCAGCCGCCCGGCTCATCCCTCCAGCTCCGCGTGCGCGGCGGCGACGACAGCCGGAATGTCCGGAGCGGGATAACCGCCCTCCCGGCCGGCCTTTAAATATAGAAGATACTCGATATTTCCCTCCGGCCCGCGGATTGGCGAGAAATCAAGTCCCAGGAAACCGAAGTCGTTCTCTTCCGCAAAGCCAAGAACCTTCGCGATGACCTCCTCATGCACGGACCTTTCGCGCACGACGCCATGCTTCCCAACCTTCTCCCGGCCCGCCTCAAACTGCGGTTTGATCAGACAGACCATGCGGGCATCGTCCTTCAGGAGCGCGCGCACCGGCCCCAGCACCTTCCCGAGGGAAATAAAGCTGACGTCAATGCTGGCGAAGTCCGCCGGATACGCGAGATCTCCCGGAAGCACATACCGGATATTGGTCTTTTCCATGCAGGTGACGCGGGGGTCGCCCCGGAGCTTCCAGTCGAGCTGCCCCCGACCGACATCGATCGCGATCACATGCGCGGCGCCATTTTGCAGCATGCAGTCGGTAAAGCCTCCCGTCGAGCTCCCAATGTCCAGACAGCATTTGTCTTTCAGATCCAGGGCAAATGCTTCCACGGCTTTTTCGAGCTTAAGCCCGCCGCGGCTGACGTAGCGGAGCGTGCTGCCGCGAAGCTCGATGGCCGCGGTCTCTTCAAAGGCACTCCCGGCCTTGTCCTCCCGGACGCCGTCCACAAAGACAATGCCCGACATGATAACGGCCTTCGCCTTTTCCCGCGAGACCGCAAGCCCCCGCTCCGTAAGAAGGATATCCAATCGTTTCTTCATGCCTTTGCCTCCTGATCAGAGCCCGGGGAGCATCGAACCGGCTCCAGGCCCTGTCATTCTTCGTCCGGACCGTCCTTCCCGTCCGAACCGTCCTTCCCGTCCAGCTCGCCGGTGACCTGGGAATTCTCATCAATGAGACGGATTTTCTCCTCCACCTCCTCAAGCCTTGTATTGACATTTTTGAGAAGGTTCATTCCCTGTTCATAGAGACTGAACGAAGACTCCAGCGTGATGTCCGGCGATTCCATTTTACGGACCATGTCCTCAAGCTGCGCGAAGCTCTCCTCGACGGAAAGCTCCATCTGCTTTTCCAGCTGTTCCTCTTCCTGCTTCTTTCTTCCAGCCATCTTAACCCCTTTCTTACATATTGCTCCGGCACTCCGTCTCCGTCACCTCGGCGCGGATCTTCCCGTCCAGAACGTGGATGGTCAGCGCGTCGCCGGGACGGACCTGGGAAACGCGCGTCACCGCCCGCCCCGAAGCATCGGCCGTAAAGGAAAAGCCCTGCCGGAGCCGTTCCAGGGGGTTTAACCCCTCGAAGCGCCCCGCAAGACGCACGAGCATTCTCTGCCGGTTCTCAAGAACCTCCCGCACGCGCGTATAAAGCTTCGTCTCAAAATCGATCACACAGTCCTTCGAACCTTCCAGCTTCTGATCCATGGCCCGGGCCAGAGCCTCCTCCAGCTCCATCGCCCGGTTCATCCGGCTCGACATCCTCTGCCGCGGGCTGAGGGAAAAGAGACGCGCCCGCAGAAGCTTCGTATGCATCCGCAGCGTATTCGTTTTCTGCCGGACCGCTCCCGTAAGCCTTCTCCGGATGTCCCGCAGATCCGCCTGCAGCTTCCAATAATCGAAAACCGCCAGCTCCGCGGCCGCCGAGGGCGTCGGCGCGCGCAGATCCGCGACGAAATCCGCGATGGTCGTGTCCGTCTCGTGCCCAACCGCCGAGATCACCGGCGTGCCGCACTCGAAAATAGCCTCGGCCACCTCCTCCTCGTTGAACGCCCAGAGATCCTCCAGCGAGCCGCCGCCGCGCCCCACGATGATCACGTCAACGCCCATCCGGTCCATCGCGCGAAGTCCGCGGGCAATGGAAGCCTTCGCGCCCTCGCCCTGAACGAGCGCCGGATAGAGGAACAGCTTTACGTGCGGGTTCCGCCGTCTGCAGATATTCTGGATGTCGCGGATGGCCGCGCCCGTGGACGCCGTCACGATCCCGACGCGAAGCGCGTAGCGGGGAATAGGCTTTTTATACATGGCGTCGAACATTCCGCGCTCGGCAAGCTCACGCTTCAAAGCTTCGAAACGCTCATACAGCGTCCCGACGCCCTCCCGCCGGATGGCGGCCGCGTAAAGCTGCACGCGCCCGTCGCGCTCATAATAATCTACGCTCCCCGAAACCACGACCTTGTCGCCATTGGCCAGGGCAAAGGTAAGGCCGCGCCGGCTGCGGGCGAACATGACGCACCCAAGAGCGCCCCCGGCATCCTTCAGCGTAAAATACAAATGCCCGGACGTGTGGAATTTTACATTGCTGACCTCGCCGCTCACGGAGATCCGCTGCAGGAGAGGATCCTGCTGCATCGCCCCTTTAAGATACCGGCTGACCTGGCTGACGGAATAAACGCGCTCCATACCGTTCCTTACGCCTTTCCGCTCTTGGAAAGCTCGCCCAGGATGCCGTTGACAAATGCCGGCGAGCCGTCGCCGCCGTAGATCTTTGCCAGCTCCACGGCCTCGTTAATGGCCACTCCCTGCGGCACGGAATCGTCGAAAAATGCCTCGTAGACGGCCACTCTCAGGATGGCGAGATCCGCCTTGGCGAAGCGGTCCACCTTCCAGCCCTTTGCCGTGCTCCCAAGCATCCGGTCGATCTCCGGGATATGGTCATGGACACCCTCGTAGCGCGCGAGCAGCTCCTCGCGGTCTTCCTCCGAAAGGCCCTCGATGCCGTCCAGATACATTTCCAGCTGTTCCGGCATATCCTTTTCCAGCGTAAACGCATAGACGAAGACCATTTTAAACAAATGCTCGCGCAGTTTTCTTCGATTCATGATTTCTTCCTCCGCTCCCTCGCTCCCCGCACGGCTTTTCACGGCAGCTTTGGCGGGATACCTCCTGATGGCTGTTAAGGCGTATGGCTTATTTTTTTACTTTTCTTTCCGATTATACACTAAAATTCCCGCAAAACAAAGAGTTTGCGGGAATTTGGATCGATGTATTTTTTTTCGCGCAATTCAGAAAATGGCTTCGGGAACCTGCCCTTACGCTTCATCCATCGCGACATCCGCGACGTCCACATTCACCCGGACAACGTTCATGCCGGTCATGTTTTCGATGGCGGCCTTCACGCGCTCCTGCACAGCCTTGCTCACCGCCGGGATGCTGACGCCAAAATCCACGCGGATCGCGAGATCGACAGAGATATCCTGTCCCTCCGTCTGTACCTTGACGCCCTTCGAGAGAGCCTTTCCGCCCTTCTTTGCGATCAGGTCGTTGGTCGCGTTGCCGGCCAGGGCGGAAACGCCCTGCACCTCGGTGGCCGCCAGCCCGACGATCGTCGCGAGCACTTCGTCCGCAATTTTCACAGCCCCAATTTCTCCTTCCTCTTTGATGGTAACCATCTTCCTCTCATCTGCCATAGCGAAATCCTCCAAAAATACACGCTCCCCGGAATATACAGGAAGTGAATTACGCGTTCACGCTTTGACGCATTTCCCCGCGCCGGGCACACGCCGCGAAGCGGCCATTATCCCGTGCGGGTCCGTGATCCTAAAAAACGGCGATGCCCGGATCAGCGGTCCTCTTCCCAGCCGCCGAACTCGGTGAGCCGAAGGCCTTTGTTCCGCTTCAGGGTCATGTCCACGCTCCACTCATGGGCGAAGAGCAGCAAGGGGTTGCCCTTCATGTCCTTCACCTTCTTCATGTCGGTGGTTCCCTCCAGATTCTCCACATCCACCTCTTCCGGGTTCTCGATCCAGCGAATGAATTCATAAGGAAGGCTTTCCATGCGGATATCGACTTTATACTCCTTTTCCAGGCGGAAACGGAGAACGTCGAGCTGCAGGACGCCGACCACGCCGACGATGACCTCCTCCATCCCGGAATGAAGCTCCTGGAAAATCTGGATCGCGCCCTCCTGGGCGATCTCCTCGATCCCCTTGGTGAACTGCTTGCGCTTCATCGTGTCGACCTGCCGGACACGCGCAAAATGCTCGGGCGAGAAGGTGGGGATGCCCCCGAATTTAAAATTCTCTCCCGGCGCGAGCACCGTGTCGCCGATGGAATAGATGCCCGGGTCGAAGACGCCGATGATATCCCCGGCAAAGGCCTCCGACACCACGTGCCGGTCGTCCGCCATCATCTGCTGGGGCTGGGAAAGACGGGCCTTCCGCTGTCCCTGCACATGGTAAACCTCCATGTCCGCGTCAAAATGTCCGGAGACGATGCGCATAAACGCTATCCGATCCCGGTGGTTCTTGTTCATATTTGCCTGGATCTTAAAGACAAAGGCCGAGAACGCGTGCTCCTGGGGATCGATAAGTCCCTGATCGGACATCCTCGGAAGCGGCGGCGTGGTCATCCGCAGGAAATGCTCAAGGAAGGTCTCCACGCCGAAATTGGTCAGCGCCGAACCGAAGAAGACCGGCGAAAGCCGTCCGTTGTCGACCTCCTCCTGGTCAAATTCCGCCGACGCGCCGTCGAGAAGCTCCAGCTCTTCGAAGAGCTGGTCCTTCTCCTCCCCGCTGACGAAATCCGCAAGCTTCTCGTCATGAATGCCGATGATCTCCGTCTCGCCCTCTTTCGTGCCCTTCTTCGTGTCGCCAAAGAGCAGAACCTTCTCCCCGGCGCGGTCGTAAACGCCCTTAAAGCTCTTGCCGTTGCCGATGGGCCAGTTCACCGGGCAGCAGGGGATCCCCAGCTCATGCTCGATCTCGTCCACGAGCTCGAAGGGATCCCTCGTCTCGCGGTCCAGCTTGTTGATAAAGGTAAAAATCGGAATATGGCGGCGGGCGCAGACCTTGAAAAGCTTGCGGGTCTGGGCCTCCACGCCCTTCGCGCCGTCGATGACCATCACGGCGGAATCGGCGGCCATCAGCGTCCGGTAGGTATCCTCCGAGAAGTCCTGATGCCCGGGCGTATCCAGAATATTGATGCAGAATCCGTCATAATTAAATTGCAGCACCGAGGACGTGACCGAGATTCCGCGCTGCTTTTCGATCTCCATCCAGTCCGACACGGCGTGCCGGGCGGTCGCTTTGCCCTTGACCGAGCCGGCGAGGTTGATCGCGCCCCCGTAGAGAAGAAACTTCTCCGTCAGCGTCGTCTTGCCGGCGTCCGGATGCGAGATGATGGCGAAGGTCCGCCTTGTTGTTATTTCATTGTACATAGTTCCTCCGCTTCGCTCAGGATGACAGGCCTGTTATGCCGCGGCTTCCTCTAATTTTCTGATGGCCGCCTCGATCCTCTTAAGTGACTCTTCCTTCCCGAGAATCTCAAGGAGCTGGGTCGCGCCGCCGGGAGTTTTTTCCTTGCCGGAGAGCGCCGTGCGCACCGGCCACATCACCTGCCCGTTCTTATAGCCATTGGCCTTCGCGAAATCGCCGAGAAGCGCGAAAAGAGCGTCATTCGAGAAATCGTCCGCATCTGTCAGAACCGGGAGGACCTCGCCAAGAACCGTAAGCGACAGCTCCTTCGTGGTCTTCATCTTCTTGTGGACATACATTTCCGTGTCATACTCCGGCACCGCCGCGAAGAAATCGATGATTTCCGGGATCTCGGCGAAGGTCTCGATCCGGGTTTTGGCGAGGTCCGCGAGAAGCTCCGGATTCCGCGCGCCCGGCACGGTCTCAGCAACCACCGGCAGAGCCAGCTTATAATAGGAAGCGTCGTCCATCCGGCGGATGTACTCGCCGTTCATCCAGCGGAGCTTGCCCATGTCAAAGACTGCCGGGCTCTTGCTGATCTTGCGGTAGTCAAAGTCGCGGATCAGCTCCGGAAGGCTCTTGATCTCCTCGTTGTCCTCCGGACTCCACCCAAGAAGCGCCACGTAGTTCACGATCGCCTCGGGAAGAAGCCCCAGGTCCAGCAGGTCCTCGAAGGAGGAGTGTCCGGAACGCTTCGAGAGCTTCGTATGGTTCTCGTCGGTGATCAGCGGGCAATGCACATAGACCGGCACCTCCCAGCCGAAGGCCTCGTAGAGAAGGTTATATTTCGGGCTCGACGCGAGATACTCGTTCCCGCGCACCACATGCGTAATGCCCATCAGATGATCGTCCACGACATTTGCAAAATTATAGGTCGGGAAGCCGTCCGACTTGATCAGGATCATGTCGTCGAGCTCGGCATTTTCCACGGTAATATCGCCATAGATCTCGTCATGGAAGGTGGTCGTTCCCTCGACGGGAGCGTTCAGGCGGATGACATAGGGCATTCCCGCCGCCAGCTTCTCCTCGACCTCCTCCTTCGTCAAATGCAGGCAGTGCTTGTCGTAGACGGAGATTTCCTTGCCGCCGACGGTCCGCCGAAGACTCTCCAGCCTCTCCTTCGTGCAGAAGCAGTAGTAGGCGTGGCCGGTCTCGACCAGCTTCTTCGCGTAGTCCATATAGATGCCCGCCCGGCAGCGCTCGCTCTGGACATACGGGCCGACCCCGCCGTCCTTGTCGGGACCTTCGTCGAAATCCAGGCCCGCCTTCTCCAGTGTCCGGTAAATGATGTCCAGCGCGCCTTCATAGAAGCGTTCCTGGTCGGTATCCTCAATGCGGAGCATAAACGTGCCGTCCGCGTGGCGTGCGATCAGATACGCGTAAAGCGCGGTTCTCAGATTCCCGACATGCATTCTCCCGGTCGGGCTCGGCGCAAATCTCGTCTTAACCTTCATGACAACCTCGATTCTGAATCCGTTTCTTCATAGCCTGTTGCAGTCTTTCAAGTATAACAGCACCCGCCGCCGTGTGCAAGAGGTAAAATCGTTTCTGGTCACACGGTGACCAGAAACGAAGGCGTTTTGCAATGAAATCGCCCTGCGGG
>CACZBB010000044.1 GCA_902779245.1 uncultured Lachnospiraceae bacterium
AAATTTTAGTTTGTCGCTGACCTGCGTTTTGCCATCGCCCGCAGGGCGATTTCATTGCAAAACGCCTTCGTTTCTGGTCACCGTGTGACCAGAAACAAAGAAACAGGTTCGAAAGCCCCCTCGGCTGCGGAACCTGTTTTTTTTTGCGGATTTTTCATGAACCTCTTTCGATCAGGCTTCACAAAAACTATTTTCAATGTTCACGAAATATCCATTTTTCATATGCTATAATCCGCGCATGAAATCAAACACACCGGCCCGTCGCCTCGCAAAAGCCCGGCTTGCGGCGTCCGCGAAGCTCCGAACGAAAGGAGGGTTTTTTCATGAAAAAGTCTCTTGCGGCTCTTCTCTCCACAACCGTCATTCTTTCTCTCTGCGCCTGCGGCAGCAACGGCTCCGGAGCCTCCGCGGCGGCCTCGAAGTCCGGAAGCTCCGCGGCATCCGCGTCCGTTTCCTCCCAGGCAGCCGCCGCTTCTTCCGCAGCTTCCGCTTCCGCAGTCTCACCGGCCGGCACCGCCGAAGCGGTCACGGACACGTCGGTCACGGCGGACGAAACCACGGCCGCCTTCTCCCTCGCCTCGGAGGACGGCACCTTCTCCGAGACAAATGGCGTCTACACGATCACATCAGCGGGAACCTTTGTCCTGACCGGGCGGCTGGACGGCCAGATCGTGGTTGATGCCGGAGATGCCTCCGAGGTCATCCTCGAGCTCAAGGAAACTACCATTTCCTATGATCAGGATTCTCCCATCAAGATCCTCTCCGCGGACAAGGTCGAGATCTCTGCGAAAAGCGGCACGGACAACGTCATAAACGATAACCGCCCGGAAAAAACCGCGGACGACGAAACCCAGGGAGAAGGCGCGATCTTCGCGAAAGCCGACCTGAAGATGAAAGGCACCGGGACGCTGGTCGTCAATGCCGGCTACAGCAACGGCATATATACGACCAAGGATCTCAAAATTCAGAAGCTTTCTCTCAAGTCAACGGCCGTAAATTGCGCGCTTCGGGGCGATGATTCCATCACCATGGAGAGCGGCACGGTCGTCGCGATCTCGTCAAAAGGCGATGGTCTGAAGACGGACAGCACGGAGGTTAACAAAAACGGCCAGACGCGAGGCGATCTTGAGATCCTCGGCGGAGCTCTCACGGTCTACGCGGCCGGCGACGGCTTCCAGGCGGCACACAATTTTACGATGGCCACGGGCGAGGAAGGAACCGCTCCCGCCGTCACGATTTTTACGGGCTCCTACAGCGGATATACCGCCGCCGACGCGGACACCGCCTCCTACAAGGGCATTAAAACCCAGAATGAGCTGAATATTTCCTCCGGAAGCCTTACGATCTCGAGCTATGACGACGGTCTTCACGCGGATTACGGCGAGGACTTTGACGACGGAACGAGCGGGACGGGCACCATCAACATTTCCGGCGGCACGGTCACGATGGGCGTTTACGCGTCGGACACCGCGACAGCCGGCGGACGAATGGGTCCGGAGAGCTTCGGCAGCCAGAAAACGGCCGTCGGCGCGGACGCGATCCACTCCGACAACATCCTGAATATTTCCGGGGGCACGATACATATTGACAGCGCGCACGAAGGGCTGGAGGCCAACGTCATCAACATCTCCGGCGGTGAAACCATCGTCCTGGCAAATGATGACTGCGTGAACGCGACGAAGGGCTCCGCCACGCCCCTCATCAATATTACGGGCGGATATCTGGAAACTTCCGTCCCGGCAAATGGCGATGTGGACGGTATTGACAGCAACGGTCTTTATACGCAGTCGGGCGGCGTCGTGATCGCCCGCGGCCCGTCCGGCGAGATGGCCGCCGCCATCGACGCGGACGGCTCGGTGACGGTTTCCGGCGGTACGCTGATCATCCTCGGAGGCGGCAAGGTCACCGCGGGCGAAGGAGTTTCTTCCTATAATAATATGAAGCTTCACGAAGCCGGTGAGCATACCGTCAGCATCGGAGGGACGAGCTACACGTTCACCAATGCCGAAGGCTACGCGGCCACTGCCTGCTACAGCGACACGGCGGTGGAGGGGTGATCGCCCGCATCTGTCGATGAGGTTCCATCCTTTAAAGGAGTTTAACTATGCGGATTTTATTAGCGGCATCGGATCGGGATCTTTTGCGAAGCTTTCAGAAGCTGCTCTCAGAGGCTTTCGGGGAATGTGTGACGGCCTTCGACGGCGCGCAGGCCCTTTCGGCGCTTGCAGCTGCTCATGAGCGGCCGGATCTGGCTGTCCTTGATCACGATCTTCCGAGAGTACAGGTGCCGGACATCCTCCGGCAGCTGAACCAGAAGCACCTGCCGTCCATCGTTCTGCTGGACGGTCCGGTCACGGCGCATCAGCTGACCGAAGAACCGCTGCCCTGCGCCTTCCTCTCCCATCCGTTTTCTCCCGATACGCTGACGGCGCTTATCCAAAAGGTCGCCTCCAGGGCTTTAGCAGATGAGTCCTTCAGCGCCGGAGGCATCACCGTAGAGATCGCGTCCTTCCGTCTTAAAAACGGGCCGCGTCTTTCGCTCACCGAAATCGACCTCCTTGAGCAGCTGGCCCGTAAGGCTTCTTCAGGAGAACTCCCCGGAGCCGCCGCCTCCGACTTTGCTTCGGAAAATACGGCCTTGGCCGCCGAAAACGCAGAACCAGTCACCGGCGAGGCTTCTACAGCCGTTCTGCCGACGGGTCCGGAGTTTTCCGGGATCGGCGCCGCGGTGAGCGCCCTGAACGAGAAGTTCCGGCGCCTCGGCGCTCCGGCACGCATCCGTTACCGCCCCAAGAAAGGATTTGAACTGGTGGCCGACGATGATTAAAGCACAGAAAAAATTCCGGCGGACGGCGATCCTCATGGTTTTCGTCCTCCTGACCGCTCTACTCTCCGTTATTAATATCATCAACTTTACGATGGTCGGCGAGGATGCCGACCGCCTCACCCAGAGAATCGCCGACCACGGCGGCTTCCTCGGCCGGGATGATGACCCTGCATTTGCCGAGGACAAAGGGTTTGGGTCCAATCCGATGAAGGGTCATCCGGGTCCCATGGGTCCGGGCTCTCCGGACATGAACATGTCCATCCGTTACTTTACATTTGCATTTTCCGAGGATGGAACGACGGCGGAGACGGTCGCGTTCCGCATGTCCGCCGTCAGCGAGGATGACGCGAAGCTCTGGGCCGCGTCCCTGCTTCAGAGGCGAACCGGCTGGACGAATTACACCTACCGCTTCCGGGTTTATGAGGGAAGGGACGGGCGGACCTTCGTCACGGTCATCGACCAAGGACGCGAGTTGCTCCCCTCCTACCGCATCCTCCTGATCTCCGTCATCGGCGGTCTCCTCTTCGTCGGACTCAGCGCGCTAATCCTGATTTTCGTCGGAAAACGGATTTTCGGGACCCTCGCGGAGGCCGACCGGAAGCAGAAAAAGTTCATTGCAGGCGCCAACCGGGAATTCCGGCAGCCGCTGACGATCCTCTCCGCCGAGACGGAGATCATTGAACGGACCGGCGGGCCGACGGAGGAGACCCGGGCCCTGCGCCGGCAGATCACCCGGCTGGACACCCTCGTCGAAAAGCTCGGCACCATCGGCATTTTCGATGAGGAAGACGCGAGCCGCTCGATGCTTTCCCTTTCGGAATACCTCGAAGCCGCCCTCGACGCCTCGGCAAAGGCATTTGCCGATTCCGGAAAAACGCTCCGTTCCTCGATCGCGCCGGAGGTTACGCTCCAAGCGAGCCCCGAGGCGATCAGCCGGCTGGCCGGAGAGCTGGTGGCGAACGCGCTCTGCTATTCGCTCACCTGGGCTTCCTTCCGTCTGTGGCGTGAGGGCGACCGGATCCTTCTGGAGGCCTCCAACGACGCCAGCCTCCCCGACGGCTCCGCCGACCAGGCCTTCGACCGCTTCGCGACGCTGGCTAATGCAGCCGCTTCCGCGGATCCCGCCGACGCGGGTGCGGCGGATACTTGCGAGAACAATCACGCCGGGCTTGGCCTATCCTATGTTAAGGAGGTTGTCACCGCCTTAAACGGCAGAGCTTCCGCCCGCGTCTCCGGCGGAGTTTTCACACTCCGCATCGCGCTCTGAGAGGGAGGTGAGGACATGGCGATCACCGTCATGAAACGCTACGAGCTGAAATACCTGCTCAGCGGCGAGCAGACCGCGTATCTTCGGGAGGCGCTTCGCGGCCATATGGAGGCCGATCAGTACGGGAAGACCTCCATCGCTTCTCTCTACTATGACACCCCGAACTATCGTCTGATCCGGACCAGCGTGGAAAAGCCCGCCTTCAAGGAAAAGATCCGGCTTCGCTCCTACGGCATCGCGACGGACGAATCCCCGGTCTTTCTGGAGCTGAAACGAAAGGCCTACGGGATCGTGTACAAGCGCCGCGTGGAGACGACGATCCCGCTGGTCCGCAAGTTCTTCGCCGGGGAAGGCGATATCTGCGCCGGCGGCCAGATCAACAGCGAGATCAAGGCGTTTCGCGATTACTACCGGGAGCTGGTTCCGGCCTGCCTGATCATCTACGACCGCGTCGCTTTTTTTGAGCCCGGCGGGGATCTGCGCCTGACCATCGACGAGAATCCGCGCTACCGCACCGAAGACCTGACGCTGAAAAAGTCCATGGACGGCATTTCCCTCCTGAAGCCGGGCTGGACGATCCTGGAGGTCAAGGTCCAGGAAGCCATGCCGCTCTGGCTCGCCGCCATCCTCTCCGGCGGCGGCATCCGCAAAGCCAGCTTCTCGAAATACGGCGAAGCCTACCGGCAGCAGCTGGTAAAGGTGCAGGCTTAAGTTCGTCCCTTCTGCGTTGTCGTCGGTCAACGTGCTCCGGCACGTCTCCCTCCTCCGCCTTGCATGGATGAATTCATTCCAGGCAATCTGCACAAGATATCTCGTTACCGTTCCTAAGAAAGGATTACGCCATGTTTGATTCCATCTACTCTTCCATCGTGACTCCCTCGCAGTTTTTCCTCATGGCCGGCGCAGCTCTTTTGGCTGGATTTCTCTATGCTGTTCTTATGAGCTTCCGCATCCGCTCCACCAAACGCTTCTTTATCGTCGTCGCGGTGATCCCCTTTGTCGTCGGCGCGGTGATCACCTTTGTCAACGGAAACATCGGCGCGGGCGTGGCCATCGGCGGCGCGTTCGGGCTCATCCGGTTCCGCAGCGCGCAGGGAAGCGCGGATGAGATCGCCGCGATTCTGGTCGCGATGTGCTCCGGCATCGCCTTCGGCATGGGCTATCTGGGCTACGGCGTAGCCATCCTTCTCGGGCTCTCGATCGTTTTTCTGGCCTTCAGCTGCCTGCCGGTCTTTGAACACAAAAGCCTGGCGCAGGATCAGCTTCTCCGCATCACGATTCCGGAATCCCTGGAATATAACGGCGTTTTCGACGATACCTTTAAGCATTATCTGAAGAAAGTGGAAAATGCCGGCGTGAAGACGACGGGGATGGGGAGCATGTTCCGTCTCTCCTTCAAGGTGCAGATGAAGGATCCGTCTGAGGAGAAGGCCTTCATCGACGAGCTCCGCACCAGGAACGGAAACCTCGAGATCGCCCTCCTCCCCTACGTAGAGACTCAAAACCAGCTCTAAAGTCCGGTCGGCCGCAGTCGCCTTTTTTCGGGGCTTGCGGCCGACTTTTAGAAGCCTCCTCGGAAGCCTGGTCGGCCGAAACCCTCGTTTTTCGGGGCTTGCGGCCTACTTTGTAGCCTCCTTCTAAAGCAAAAGAAACCGCAGACCCCTTCTTCGGAGCCGGCGGCCTTTTTTTATTCCTCATAGTTCGCAGCCTGATCATCAGGCGTTGTCATTCTGAGGAGCGCGTCCTTCGGACATCCCAGAATCGAATCGCCTGCGGCGATAAGGAATGATGAAAAGCGACGAAGAATCTCGTCTAAAAAATACATGAGATCCTTCGCTCTGGATGGCAGGAAAGCAGCGTTTTAAAATTCACGTTTACTTCAAGCTATATCTAAAAAGTATAATTATAGGCTGCGAAGTATGAGTTATTCTTTAAAGATCCCGGAAATGAAAGGCGGCTTTTCCGGAGGCGTAGTCGCCGACAATCTGGCCGTCGCCCTCGATCAGATACTTGTAGGTCATCAGGCCATCGAGACCGACCGGGCCGCGGGCGTGGATCTTGCTCGTCGAGATGCCGACCTCCGCGCCGAAGCCATAGCGGAAGCCATCGGCAAATCTCGTCGATACGTTGCGGTACACCCCGGCGGAATCCACCAGAGCGCGGAAAACCTCCCACGCGACGTCATTTTCCGTGAGGATCGAATCCGTGTGGTGCGAGCCGAAGCGGTTGATATGCTCCGCGGCGGCCGCCGGGCCGTCCACAACCGCAGCCGAGAGGATCAGGTCCAGATATTCCTTCGCGAAAGCATCATCGTCCATGACCTCGGCCACCGGAACGATCTTTGCCGCCTCGCGCGATCCGCGCAGCTCCACGCCCGCGTCCGCAAGCGCTTTGGCAAGCTTCGGCAGAAACTCTGTCGCGATCGGCCGATCCACCAGCACGGTCTCCACCGCGTTACAGGCGGCGGTATACTGTGTCTTCGCGTCCACGATCACCCGCAGGGCCTTCTCCTGATCGGCATCCTTGTCCACATAGATATGGCAGATACCGTCCGCGTGTCCCATGACGGGGATTTTGGTATTATCCATGATATACCGGACAAAGGCGTTGGAGCCGCGGGGGATGAGGAGGTCGACGTCACGGTCGCAGGTCAGAAGCTCGCCGATCTCGTTATGCAGCTCGGCCTGTAGAAGGCATTCCTTCGGAAGCCCGGCCTCGACAGCCGCCGCGTGAATCAGCATAAAGAGCGCGCGATTCGTTCTCGCCGTTTCCTTTCCGCCTTTTAAAACCGCGCAGTTTCCGCTTTTTATGCAGAGGGAGGAAATCTGCACGAGAGCATCCGGACGAGCCTCAAAGATGACCCCGATGACGCCGATCGGGCAGGAAAGCTTCGTGAGGATAAGTCCCGCGTCCATTTCCCGGCGAAGCAGCACCCTGCCGACGGGATCCGGCAGCTCCGCAAGCTGGCGAAGGCCATCCAGGCAGGCCGTCAGCTTCCCTTCGTCAAACTTCAGGCGCTTTTTTACCGCGGCGGAGATCCCCGCGGCGTCCGCGGCCGCCAGATCCTCGGCATTTGCCGAAAAGATAGCCGTTTTATTCTCCTCAAGGGCTTTGGCGATGCCAAGGAGCGCCGCGTTGCGCACCTCACCCGCCGTCGAAGCCATCCGCGGCGAGGCCAGCTTCATTTTCCGTGCTTCTTCCTGAATATTCATACCATTCTCCTTATAAAGATTTTGGGGCAATCATTTTTTCTATAGGCTTTCGATGCGGCGAATCAGGCGGCAGACTGTTTTTTTCCCGATGGCGCTTTTCATCCTTCCTCCCGCTTAAAAGACAAGATCCCTTCTTCCGTGATGATCGTATCCATCGGGAGGTCGTAAGGGCCGACAGCGATTTCGGGAAGCTCCTGTACCGCAAATGCGACGAGAAGCCGCGATGCCTTCGGACAGCGAACAAGGAAACGGTCATAGTATCCCCACCCATGTCCGAGCCGCTGCCCTCGCCGGTCAAAGCCGACGCAGGGAACAAGAACCGCCGAAAGCTCCTCCGGAAGGACCGTCTCCGAACGCCGAAGATCCGGGGTCGGAATCCCGAACCGGTCCGGCAGCATTCCCGCCTCGTCAAATGGCGCCGCGGCGAGCATTTGCCGTCCGGGCATGATCGCCGGAAATGCCACGCGGACGTCCATGCTCCGCAGCTCCCGCAGGCAAAGGCCGGGGTCGGCTTCATCGCCAAATGCGGCGTAGGCAAGGATCGTGGCTCCCGGGGTCACGCACGGGAGGCTTCGCAGGCTTTTCAGGAGATTTTCGGAGATCCGCTGACTTCTCTCCTCCCGCTCCCTGCGGGAAAGCCCCGCGCGCGCCTCCAGGCAATGCTTCCTCTGGAGAGCTTTTCTCTCGTCTGGAAGCCCGTCGGACGGCGCAGGACTCCTGTCCCTGGCCGTCTTCGCGCAGCCCGCAAAGATTTCCGAGGGCGTTTCTTCCCTGGAAGTCCTTTTTACGGGCATTCCTTCTGTTTTCTTATGGCCGGGTTCCGGATTGTTCATGATCCTTCGTCTTTTCTTCCTCACTTATGGGCTCTTCAGAACTTCACGCTTCGGTTCCTTGGGCTTTGTCTCCTCGGACTTTGCCACCTCTTACTTGGCCTCCTCGGACTTTGCCACCTCTTACTTGGACTCCTCGGACTTTGCCACCTCTTACTTGGAATCCTCGGACTTTGTCTCCCCGGGCTTTGCCTCCTCGGACTTCGGTTCTTCTTCCCCGGCATCCTTCTTTTCCTCTTCGGTCTCCTCGAAGTCCGTGAGATCCTCGGGGAGGATCGTCATGAGGTCCTTGTCGCTGGGATCGTCCATGGCCGCGACACGGCTGGCCTGGTTGGTAATGATCGCCTCAAAAAGATTCCGGACGTCGCGGGCGTTGGCAAAATTCTCACCCTTATGAGCCTCGCGCTCGCGGATCTCCGCCTCGACGGCCTCCCGAGCCTCCGGGGTCATCTCATAGCTGTACTTCCGGCAGTTCATCTCGAAGATCGCCATCAGCTCTCCGGCGGTATAATCATCAAAATTGATGTACTTGTTGAAGCGTGATTTCAGGCCGGGATTGCTGTTTATAAACTTTTCCATGAGATCCGTGTAACCGGCAACGATGACCACCAGATCCTCCCGGTTATCCTCCATCGCCTTCAGGACCGTGTCGATGGCCTCCTGACCGAAATCATTTCCCCCGTCCTTGGCAAGCGTATAGGCCTCGTCGATAAAGAGGATCCCGCCCTTCGCCTCCTCGATCTTCTTCTGGGTCTTGATGGCGGTCTGGCCGACATAGCCGGCGACAAGGCCGGAACGGTCCACCTCGACGAGCTGCCCCTTCGAGAGAACGCCGATCTCTTTATATAGCTGCGCGAGGATTCGGGCGACCGTGGTCTTGCCCGTTCCGGGATTGCCGGAAAAAACCAGATGCAGAGAAACCGGAACGGTGCGCAGGCCTTTTTCCTTGCGGAGCTTCTGGGTCTTCACGAGATTCACCAGCTCCCGTACGTCCTTTTTCACGGCCGAGAGGCCGATCAGCTCCGCCAGCTGCTCGGTGCCGGGCTTCTCCGGCTCCTTCGGCTTCTCCTTATCACCGCCGGCGGGTGTCGCCGCGGTCTTCGGAGCCTCCGCCGTATCGGCGGCATTTGCCGCGGAAGCGCTGTCCGATGTCGAGTCCGAAAGCCCGCCCTGCGAGGTAATGGCTGCATCTGCCGTGGAACTGTCCGAGCCGGTCAAAGAAGCGCCGCCCGCGTCCTTTGCCGGGGACGATCCTGAAAAATCCGGATACGGATTCCCGAGAATGTCGGTGTTGGCGGTTTTCGCCGCTTTCTCCACAAGCTCCGCGCCGGCCAGAATGTTCTGCATGCTGGAACGCTTAAAGATCTCGTCCAGCTCCGAAAGATCCGGCGCCTTCGGCGTTCCGTCCCCCGACTTTGTGCTTCTTTCCGCTTTTGAAACTTTGCTGCTCTTTTTCGCTTTCTGCTTTTCTTCGTCCGAATCGGTTTTCAGTTCCGGGAGCTCCACCCCCGGCACGCCGCCGCCCAGCCAATCATAATCCGCCGGGCGCTGGCCGCTGCCGAAGAAATCCTTATACACATCGTCCAGAATCCCGTTGATCCGCCGCGGCTCAATCACAATTTCTTCCTTTTTTTCTTTTGCCATAATCTTCCCCTCCGGTATCCTACGCAGGCCTTGCAATCCGGCGGCCGGCTGCCGATACCGCTGCAGCTCACAGCCAAACCGGTTTTCGCCGAAAGCAGACGCCCGTATACCGCCTTTCGTTCATCGGATTGCTCTATTATAGCAGAAAAACTCCCGCTCGTCACCGAGCGGGAGAAAAATACATGCATTTTCACGTTTTTTATTGGCCGGCCGTTCACGATCCCCTTGCGGTCGTACCTTAGGCCATTGTCTTTGCTTAAGAAATCACCTTGATGGCATTCGAATAATACTTGTAAAGAGCCATCATCGCGTTGATATCCCTCTCCTCCTGAGATGCCTTCGGATTCTCAAGGATCGCCTTGGCATAGGACAGAGCGGAAATCTCCACGGTGTTCTCCAGCCGGTCATCGGTAATGAGTCTGACGGTATAGTTCCTGCCGAGACGGTGCGCCGCAATGTTCGGGATTACAACCTTGAAACGCCCATCCTCCGTCAGAAGAACCTTCGCCTTGATTCCGTTGACCGTAGCTTCCGCGCCGCCCTTGTAGCCCTCGGCCGGTTTGAAATACACGTAGATCGCGGTATCCGAATCCAGATAAAGCGAATAGGTAACTTTCGCGATTTTGCTGCTCAGCGACGTCTTGACACCCATGCCGCCCAGCGCGCTCTTCGCTGACGTTATTTCTTTGTCGGAATACTTCTTGGTATAGTATTTATCCATTTCTTCGTGGTCTGTGCCGATCGACCAGTCACGGATGGCTTCAAGATAAATCTGCGCGTAATGGCCGAAATCCGCGAGGCTCTGGACAAGGTTCCGGAGCTTTTCCGGATACTCGGCTTGCGTCTTGGCTTCCACCGCCTCGACGTAATCTTTGACCGAGTACTCCTTGGTGACAGGCTCTTGCTCCTCGCCCTCAAACATATAGCTGAACGAAGCCTGGATCTTGTCAGCCATCTGCACAGAGTTCACAAAGCACGTATAGATGTATCTTCCCTTCTCATCCTTCTCTGTCGTATCCGGGTCAAATACAAAGACCTGCGGCTCATCCTCATGTTCAACCGTAAACGTCAGCTCGCTGTCCGTGTAGTCAAGGTATGCCCTTTCCGGAGCATACAGATAGAAATTCACGCCGATCGAACCGCCGAGGATCAGGGAACAGCCGCCAAACTCGGGCTTGTCCGCTTGGATCTCAAACAGAAGTTCGACGCTTCCCGTATAATTCGAGCCCTCCGTATCCGTCGCGGTAACGCAAACCTTATACTGACCGGGCAGTTTGACATCCTCCGCGGGAATCTCGGAATCATCCTTTTTGTAGGTCACCGTATACTGAGAGGGATCCACGTCCTTTTTAAAGTCCACGACGGAGAGCTCCGGCTCCTGTGCGGCCCTGTTGTAGTATAAAATGTCGCTCTTCAGGGAAATATCGGCTTTGCTGAGATCTCTCTTCGTAATCGTGACATGTTTAACGTCCTGAACCCACGGATAATCGGTTGCCGGTACGATCTGGAAATTCACCGAATACGTGCCCGCTTCCGTGAACAGAGGCGGCTCATCCAGGCTATAATCTGCCGGTTCTGTGCCATAGGAAACCCCGGCATTGACGCCCTGGATTCCGTTCTCCATGCGCCGGAAACAGAATACTTCTTCTTCATGGCGGATGTATGCGGCGACGGCGTTGCCGA
>CACZBB010000045.1 GCA_902779245.1 uncultured Lachnospiraceae bacterium
GTGTAAAACGAGCGGATTTCGAATGTCGGTAGGATTGCGAGAGTGCGAAAGCACGAAGCAATCCGTGAATCGGGTGTTTTGACACCCGAACCATAATATGCATTAAAAAATTCTGCCAATCCCCGCGCATGTGCCGTATGGGGGTTGGCAGTTAATATTCGAAAAATAAGAAGCGAGTCCTTTAGGGCGAGTGTCAGCTCGGGTGCGGCTTGTAACCTGAGGGAAAGGCAGGAAATGCATGAAGAAAAAAAGTCTGGCCGCCGCCTTTTTGGCTGCAATCGTCTCGTGCCTGCTTTTTGGGTGTGGGAACGGAACGGTGAAAAATTCTGAAAGCGCCGAGAGCGCGCCGGTCAATGCGCTTTTAAAGGCCGGCGCGTATCGGGGAACCCTTTCACTGAACGCGGAGCTCGGCCTTAGGCTGGACGCGGAGGATCTGTCGGCAGGCTACGCGGAGCTTGTCGATCCTGACGGACAGAGCGGGGTGCCCGTAATCACCCGTCAGATGGAGCTTTCCGTGGCGGAGGATCTGCGGACCGGACGTTTTTGGCTGCCGGGCAGCGTCGTTTTCAGGGACGCTCTCGGCGAATCGACGGCGGAGACGGAATTTGCCGGCACCGGAACGAGCTTTTCCCTTTTTGAAGACGGCAACTGGGGAAGCGCGGTTTCCGGCAATGCTTTCCTGGGTTTTTTTGCGGACGCTTTTGCCGCTCTTTCGGTTCAGGGAGGACAGAAGGCTTCTTCGGATATGGAAGGACAGGAGGCTTTTTCATCGATGGAAGGCTGCTTTCTCTGCGAGACGGAACTGAAAGGAAACGACGCGCTTGTCAAAGAGCTCGCGGGCCTTGCGGACGTTTCCGCGGATGTGAGCATTCCGGTACGTCTCTGGCTTCTTGAAAGCAGCGGCCTTCCCGTTCGCCTGGAGGCGGATGTCCGGGGACTGGGCGACGCGCTCCTTACCGAGGCCTTTGCCGGGAGCTGGGTTGACGGAACCTGGTTTACGCTGAAAAGCTGTCGTCTGACCTTTAACTGGACGGATTTTGGCGGCGCAAATGATTTCCCGGACGGCACGGAAAGCAGCAGTCCGGATGACTCGATTCCGGATTCCCTGCTGCCAGCGCTGCTCCATGTCGGAAGCGCGGGACTTTTGGAGCGCCGGAACGAGAATCTCGCGATGCTGGAACAGATACTGTCGGAGAGCGTCCCGGACGAGTCCGTGCCGGAGGATGATAGAGATTTTCTGCCGGAAGACGACGTGGAAGAGCTGCCGGAGCCGGAGGATGAGTCCTGGATACAGGAGGTTGAAAATCCGGGAGAGATCACGCTTATTTTTTCAAATGTCGGAACGGTCGCCATGAAGATTCCGGAGGGTTATCAGCTCCTCGGGCACGACGGGAGCTCGGCGGTGGTGGCTTCGACGGACGGGGGCGGAAGAGAACGGATCGCTGATTATTATCTTGAGTACGCGAACAGCCCGGAGCAGGTTGAGAAGGATGTTTGCGCGCCGGAAGGCTTTTCCGCGGCGCTTGGCTTTCGGGATGTCGAGATGGGCGAGGCGAGGGAGATTACCGTGAACGGGATGAACTTCCGGTGGCGCGGCGCGGTCTATGTTCAGGACAACGGGGACGGGACCGAGACCTGTTTTCGGGATGTCCACGTCTGGCGCGCCCTGGGCGGCGGTGTTTTCCGCGTCCAGATCTCCGTTCCGTGTGCGGGCCTCGAGGAAGCCCGGAGCCTGGAGCCGGAAAATCTGGTCTGGGAGTTTCTGGGCCTCGTCCATTCGGTTCAATAGATAGAAAAAATGGGAAATGATTGACCCAAAATTTATAAAAAAATGCTTGACATGAGCCGGTCTGTGAGTGTACAATGTATAGGCAGTCGCAAAGCGGCTCGGATGTGGCGAGGTAGCTCAGCTGGCTAGAGCACGCGGTTCATACCCGCGGTGTCGAGGGTTCAAGTCCCCCTCTCGCTACTGAAAATGCGGAAAGTGCTGATCAAACAGTACTTTCCGTTTTTTTTATTCACGAAGGCGCGCAGGGAATCTTGCCGCCTTCGGTAACATGCGGGGAGGGCGCCGCAGCCGGCCCGGGAAACGGCCGGGCCGCGGACGGATCTACAGACCGCCGGACGTTTCGGAAAGGAGAGCGCAGATGAAGCTTGGAGTCGCAGGAACAGGAAAGATCGTGACGGAGGCGCTGGAGGTTCTCCGGATGGTGGAGGAAATCCGGTGTACGGCGATCTTCGCCAGGCCGCACAGCCGGGAAAAGGGCGCGGCGCTGGCAGAGCGGCACGGGATCCCCGAGGTATATACGGATTATGAAGAAATGCTTCGGCGGGCCGATATCGATACGGTCTATATCGGGCTTGTGAACAGCGCGCACTTTGCATTTGCCAAAACCGCGCTTTTGCATTTGAAAAATGTGATTCTCGAGAAACCCTTTACGGTTACGTACGAGGAAGCCCGGGAGCTGGCGGAGCTATCAAAGGAGAAGGGATGCTTTCTCTTTGAGGCAATCACGGTCCTCCACAACGACCTGCTGGAGCGGATGCGGGAGAGCCTTCCGAAGCTTGGAAGGATCCGGATGGCGCTCGCGAACTTCTCGCAGTATTCCAGCCGCTACGACCGTTATCTCGAAGGCTTCGTGGATCCTTCCTTTGCGCCCGAATGCTATGGCGGGGCGCTCCGTGACCTTAATGTCTATAACCTTCATTATATGGCCGGGATGTTCGGTGCGCCTTTGGCCGTGCGGTATTTTCCCAACCGGGGATTTAACGGCATTGACACCTCCGGAACGATGGTGCTTTCCTACGATGGCTTTTCGGCGGTCTGTACGGGCGCGAAGGATTCGGACAGCCCGTGCTTCGTGTCCGTTCAGGGAGAAAAAGGGTATATGCGGCTTGAAGGCAAGCCGAACGCGCCGACGGGCCTGACCGTCGTGACCGTGGAGGAGGGCGGAAAGCCAAAGCCGGATGCGTCCGGCGCGATGGCCCGCCCGACCGTAACCGAAGTCTTCGCCCCGAAAGTCCCGGAGCACCGGATGCTTCGGGAATTCCGGGATTTTGCGCGGATCGCGGACACCGAAGACCGGGAAGCCGCGGAACGTTATCTAGAGGAGACGCTGACGGTTATGCGAATCCTCGGCACTCAGACGTAACGGAGCTGCCGACGCTGTGCGTCTTCCCCCGTTCGTTCAGGCTTCCCTTCCCTCACCTCGGGACGCAAATGCGCTTTTGCCGCATTGCGTCCCGTCTTTGCGCTTATGCGTCCTTCGGCATGTGATCTCGAAAAAGATGTTATTGTTCACTCCGTTCACAGTAACGAAGGCATTCTGCAATGAAATTTTGAAGAGCAAAAAAAAGATGGACCCTTCTGTTTTAATATTATTTTTCATGTTATAATCGTAATATGATAGGGAATGTCTTTGGCGGATCCTCTTGAAAAATTTTCCCTGATCCAGAGCGCACAGTCTTTAAGAAACCTGTCCTGAAGGTCGAAAAATGTGCCCCAAAGAGCTATCCCGAATCCACGTATTTTCAAAAGGAGGTGCAGCAAATGCGAAAGAACTGGCAGAGATGGCTGGGCGGTGTCATCGCCGCAATCCTCATCGTCACCAATGTTCCGGTGTCCGCCTTCGCGTATATGGACACGGGGGCGATCGGAAAACCCACCAGCATCACGACCTCGGAGGGAGAGGCGGTGCAGGTGGAGGAAACCTGGGAGGAGGCCTACCCGTACGGGGCTTTCCTCTTTACGAACAGCGACGCCACGCTTACAGAGGGCGGGGATGCGTGCGTGATTCCGCTGTACAGGCTTGGCGGCACGAGCGGGCGGGCGACGGCCTATGTGGTCTATGCCCCGGTGGTGACGCAGCTGAATGAAGAGATCACTTCCTATGGCTCGGCGGCAGGATACGGGGACGTGGAGATCGCCGTTGAAGAGCCCCTGCCCATCGCTCAGTACCAGCCCGTCGGCAAGGATCCGGAACCGGAACCCTCCGATGTCCGGATCCTGGAAAAAAAGGCTGAAGGCGAGGAGGCGCAGCCGGATGACCGTGCGCTGTATCTGGGCGAGAGCGCGGATTCTTACCAGTGGTATGTCCTTTATGAGGACCGCTGGGAGCCGGTTGAGGGGGCGACGGACGCGGAGTTCGTGGTTTCTGAAGATTTGCTTGGGGAATATGACTTCCGCTGCGTGTTCACGAAGGACGGGGAACGGTTTTCCACGGACTCCATCAAGGGCGAGGCCTATGTGCGCCCCGGGGAGGAAGTCCTGCCAAAGATGCCGGAAGACCTGGACCTTAGCCCGGAAAAGACCTTTGCGCCGATGGAGATGGATGCCCAGAACCCCTGCGAAGCCATCATCCTTCCGGTGACATTTGCCGACGGGGAATGGGTCAAGGAGATCCGGGTCAGCGCCCCGGATAACGATAAGGCGCAGCCGCTGCGCTTCGGCACCTTCACGATCCTTGAGCATAACGGCGGCGAGATCTTCGAGAAAGCCTCCACGGTGACCTTAAGGCTGACGGACAACGATGCCGATGAGCCCTATTCGATCCGCTTCGAGGAGACGGAGGTCCTGGCGGACAAGTCCGAGGGGACGGCCACCGTCAGGCTGTGCCGCGTCGGCGGCGGTCAGGATCCCGTCACCGTGGATTATGCCACCGTCGACGGAACGGCGGTCGCCGGGAAGGACTATGAGAGCGTCAGCGGGACGGCGGTTTTTTACGCGGACATTCATGAAGTCACGATTAACATCCCCCTGATCGGCCGCAGGGCCATGGGCGAGGAGCCGCTGACCTTCAAGGTGGCTTTGGGAGAGCTAAAAGGCGATTCCAGAGGGATCTGCACGCTGGAGGACAGAGAGTCCGTGATCCGCCTTGTTGATTCCGGCGCCGGCCTTTACGCGGAAAGCGCGGAAGGAACCGGGGATGCGCCCGAAGAGGAGGCGGATGCCGCTTCGGGAGAAGACGTCGCAGGGGAAACGGGGGAGGCGTCCGGGGATGCCCTTCCCTATGGGGCGGTTGCCGACGCGTTCCGGGAAGGCGCGGAAAATGCTGCCTCAGAGCCCGTCACCGGCGATCAGGTGGTGACGCCCCCGGAGGAGCTTCTTTATGGAGATATTGCCGGTCTTGAAGGCAGCGGAAAGGGCGGCCCTTTAAAGACTTATAATTACGGGCAGATCACCTTCAACGGGGCGCACGGAGGAGATTACTGGGAGGACCTGGCCTACATTGCCGGGAAAGCCAACAACGCGCTGACCAACTGGAAAGGAGGCAGCGCTTATGGAAATGGCTGGCAGATTGCAGACGATAGCAATGCGTCGGCGACCCTGAATATTGAGCATATGCCGCAGATGTATTCCAAATTCTACGGACACTTCGCGTTTTCGGCAGGTCTTGATAATGGCTGGCACTTTACCAACGGCTATGCTTATGGATGGGCTTCGATGGATCGAGTTGAAAACGGGAAAACCGTCGTCTATGCGTCCGCATCCAGCAATCCAAAGCTTACCACAAGCGGGATTGAGCGCCATCTTACCTGGACGACCGGTGGGTCGATCAACACAAGCTGGGACATGAAAACCGATGTCCGCAGCATCACGCTCCGGATAACGGAGTATAAACATGCCTCCGATGACGATGTGTACTGCCGCATCACGGAAGGCCGCCTGACCCGGAGGGTTTTTAGCAGGAACCTGAACCTCCGGATCCATACCGCAAATGACGGGGAGAGCGGAAACGGCAACGTCGCCACAGCCCCGGAGGGAGGCGCGACGCTTAAGGAGAGCACCGGCGTCTATAAAAACATGAAGCCGGAGGTCCTGATCAAGGAGAAGAATGGCGGCGTGAACAGCTCCGGCCGCCTTTACGTGGGGAGCGAGCTCGTGGTCAGCCTCCGCAACACCGACAGCTACAAGCCGCTTTCAGGCGGTGATCTGAACTCTGCCGTCTATGTGACCCGGTCGGACGGCAGCATCGTGAATGCCGACGTCAAGCCGGGGGCCAATGGCACCTATTATGTCACATTGCTCTGGGACAATATGACGGAAGCGGACCTTTCCGACACCTATACGGTTAATATCGTCATGACGCGCCGGCAGAAGCTGGAGCTCAACTTTCAGCCGTCTACGGAAAGGATCATCAACAAGGACGGCAGCGTTTCCAACGCCTTTGACCCGGATAAGCTGGGGAATGCGTGGGATGATTTCTGGGCGAGCGGATCCGACGTGATCACGGCAGGCTGCAGCGAGATGACCTCGGAGGCCCCGCATTTTGACGGAAAAAGGATCACCGAGAGACAGATCCGGAAGACGAGCTGGGCTTCCGCGGACAAAAACCCGCAGAAGATCCTGGACACGCTGGACAATGTCCAATATATCAATTTTAACCGGAGCAATAAGGACCGCATCCTCTTTAACGGGAGGATGTACAAGGGCGATGAGCGAATTTACCTTAGCACGGCGGACCTGTCCTTCCAAAAGCTCACTTTCATATATTATGCGGAGAAGTATCTCAACAGGCCGGATATCATGAGTATGTCCGTTACCCGGGCAGAGCTTTATTTTGACGGCGACGGGGACGGGAAGATTTCGGGGAGCTATAACGAGGAGACCGGGTACTTTATCCTGGATGAAGGCACGAAGGATACCTTTGAGCTGTATCTGGATGAGGACGCGAGCTATGACGAGGTCATGTTCCAGCCGGAAAAGCTGGAGAACGGCAGGTTCGGCCAGTATTTCGCAAAGATTTTCTATACCATGACACCGAGGTCTCTCGAAGGCTCCGGCGGCTATGCCCAGGTGCTGCCGGCTCTTACCACCACCCGGACGGAGGATGTAAGCCGCGCGAAGCTCACCGAGGAGCAGAAAAGCTACCGCTACTTACTTTCCGGGAAGAACAAGGATGGGGTGCGTACATCCGACAAGCATCCGATGTACGGCGCTATGGCTACGGCTCCCCAGTATGTGGATGTGCCCCTGGGCGGAGACCGCAGCCCCCTGGAGGAGACGTCGAAGGATGTCTACAAGTGGGAACCGCAATATGTCGGCAACCTCCTTTATCCCTTCAGCGACCCGGAGCCGATCTACATTGAGCACAGCCTCGCCGGGGACAACTACCCGCTGGCAGACGTGCAGTACGACAAGAATAACGGCATTTCCATCGACGCCCAGGGCAAGGCGAACCTGAATGGCTACCTGGGATCATTTGTCGCGGATACCGTCATCGCGCTCTGCGTGACGGAGCAGAGGCTGACGGCGGACGAGCTCCATGACAATGCGGATACGATCAAGAACCTGAAGCCGGAGAGTTCGACGCTGAGCCGACGCTCGGCAGCCCCCAACGGCGCCTGGCTTACGCAGATGGATTCCGGGAACATGGGCGACGCCGGCTTCGATTCGGCAAGCAGCGGGCAGAGCTATTCCGATTTTAACATGGATTATGACCTGGATCTTCCCATTACCACGGAGTCTTTCCAGGGCCTTGCCACGGTCGTCACAGGGAAAAATAGCATCATCATCACGATTTCGGTGCCCATCTATACCAAGATGAAGAAGAACGATGACCCGGCCGCAGGCAAATGGTTCCCGAGCACCGTGAAGGATCCCATGGGGGTCACGGCCGAGCAGATCGGCGCCTACTGCAGCGGGATGAAGAACGGCAGCTATGATCAGATCATGAACGCCCTGAAGGGCAAGGGAGGCTTTAAGGAGACGAACGGCGGGCAGTTAAAAAGCAAGAAAACCTCCGTGACGGTGAGCTTTACCGCCGCCATCACCTTAAAATATGACACCAGAGATAATGCCTGGTACGTGCAGGAATTTGTCTTTGGGGCCGGCGCCGCTTTCAGCTTTAAGTACACGGTCCGCTTTGCTTTCTGCCCGCTGATTTATGGCTTTGTCTCGGTCAACGTGGGCGCGACGGTGACCACGGGCGGAACAATCATGCGCCACGTCCGGGAGAGCAAGTATCCGCTGTTTTCCGATGGGAAGTCAAAGCAGCTTAAGAAAGGGGAATCCCTGACGCTTCAGACGCCCTATGTGAACGCGAACATCGATTTTTCGGGCAAAATCTATATCAAGACAGAAGCTGTCGGCAGCGAGGAGTTGAATAATGGGTATCTAAGGTCCAAGGGCGGAACCAGCCTCCCCATTCAATTCAAGAAGTCGAAGAGCAGCATGTACTTCGATAAGGAAAAGAAGGCGAGAAAAATCACGATCTACGCGCTTGAAGACACAACGATCAACTATGTTAACACGGTGGAGAGCATTGAAAGCGAGCTGGTGTGGAGCGGCGTGAAGATCATGCCCAAGCTCATCGCGGAGGCCGGCGTCGGCGCGGGTGTGGAAGGCATCAACGTGGAGGCTTTCATAAAGATCGTGGTCTCGGCCAGCTTCACGTTCGGCAAGCCCATGGCCGATGGGAGCCGAGAGAAAGCGACGGTGGACAGCGCCAGCTTCGCCCTGAGCCTTGCCATCCGGGCGGTGCTCTTTATGGCAAGCTGGGAGATCAATGCCGTTGGCCTCAAGGCGGACTATGACGGAACGAAAGATAAATGGACGCTGAAATATACGCTGTGGGGGAAGGATAACGATTTTGATTCCGGAAATGGCCTTGCCGGGGCGGGTGAGGAGGAGCTCATGCAGCTTCCGACGGCCATCGACAAGACACAGACGATCTATTCCTCGCAGCCCGATTCGATGGAAAGCCCGGTCCCGCGCCTTTTTGCGAAGATTTCCGGGATGCTGAAAGCTTATAAGCCCGACGACCCCAACGTCCCCTTCGAGCTCTCCGGCTACAACAGCTCCTCCGAGGCCTTCCGTCTGGCGGACGGGCTGGAGCTTGGCTGTGACTACAAGGTGGTCGCCGTCGATGGCGTAAACTATGTGGTCTATACCATCGGACGGCCGGACGCCAGGGGCATGGACACGACGATGCTCGCGCTTTCCCGCCTGGTGCTTGGCGGCGAGGGCTACGGGCAGAACGCGGGTCAGGAGGAAGGCAGCTATGGCGATGGCCTCGGCCTTGTGAATCCTCTGGACTGGGAGGAGTACACGGATGAGGCCGGGAAGACCCGTCGGGTCGTGAAAGCCCCGAATGAGAGGAGCGAGATTCCCTACATCCTGGTGGACCTTAAGGAGGATGCGTCGGGCCGGCTGGTGGACGACGGCACCGGCGATCAGGAATTCGATGTCAAGGTGATCGGAAACAAGATTCAGGTCGCCTGGGTCAGCTACGCGGAGCCGGTGCCGAATCCCTCTCCCAATGCGCAGGAGGCTCTGCAAAATGCCATCAAAAACACCGTCATAAAGCAGGCGGCCTATGACGTGACCGGGAAGGAAGGCTTTACGGCGGCAAAGGTATTAAGCGATCCTCGGGGCGGGGCTTCCGTATATTCGCCAAAAATCGTGGACGAGAAATATACAGCCTATGTCCGGGCCGGCCACGCGGACGCGGAAAGACGGGCACAGCTCGTGGCGAAGTATACTCAGAAGCTCAACGCCATGGGGTATTATGCAGACCAGGGAGACGAAGCGAAAAGATCCATCTTCCGCTACCGCCTGCTGACCTATGAGAATAACCTGGACTACAAGGGGATCAGCAGCGAAATCTGCGTCTGTGTACACAGCGATGAGGGCGTGTACGAAAACCAGAAAACGTATACGTTCCGGGATACGGGCGGCAGCGAGGGCGGGTATGCCCAGGGTGATCCGATCCCACCCATCGACCGGCTGGCCTTCTTTGAAAAAGGTACGGACATCTATGCGGCCTACACGACCTGGAGAGAAGACCCGGACGCCGCGGATGACGATATTCCGAGCTTCTCCGGGCTCTATCTCACGTCCTTTGCGGACCGCGGCCCGGAGACGGGCATAATCTGCCCCTACGGGCATGTGGCCGTGACCTCGGATTCCCTGGACGCAAGCGAGCAGAACACTACGCTTCTGGTATACGAGGAGAGAGCGGCCGGGACTTCGTCTTCGGCGGCGGAGACCCTGCTTTTCGTCGGCCAGGGCGGGAAGGTCTTCATGATCCCGATTATACCCATAGTGCGCACTCATTATCTGTCCGGAATACGTTGAGAAAGATGTAACATCGTAAAATATTTCCCGCCCGGAAGGATGCGCCTTGTTCCACAGACTGTAAAAAGCCCCTTGTTGTTCCGGGGTGATATCCACAAACAGCTGACCAGCCTCGCGTCTGCCAAACTTCATGTCAAATTCGGCCCCTGAGAGATTCTTTCCGATGAACTCGTCAAGCCCGCTCATCGAGTAATGCGGTCTTTCGCAGAGATAGGCTGCAAGACTGAGAATTCTTCTTCCGTTCTTTTCTCCGAACGCTTCGTTCAGACAGGATATAAGGTTAAGTTCTGCTGACAGCAGCGAAATCACCAGTCCGTAGCCCATGGCAATTTCCGAATCGACGGGGCGTTCTGCAAGCGGACGTGGTTTTGGGTGCCAGGGCTTGCGACCGCAACCTTCCATGACAGCAAGTTCAGGTTGTGGCAATCCCATTAAATCGTAGTAGAAGGTATTAGGCATGAGCTCGTTTTCGCCAGAAACATTTTTCTCAATCCTGCCTATGCATTTGGATTTCGGATGGGCTTCATTCGGTTTACGTTCACCCACATAAACATAAACGTAACTGACATCACCACGGCTAAAAGTGTAGCCGCCCATGTCAGGAATTGGCACTCTGATATTTGGGTATATCATGCATTACCTCTAAACTCTACATTTATATATATTATTAGTAAAAACAAAGACTTTGTAAAGGTTTGTGGGCTTTTTTAGGAAATATTGCTGAAAAGGGGGAAAATGAGAATACAAGAAAAATAAGGATTTGTGCCCATACTGTACATTATGGGGGCTATTTAGGTTTAAAAAGACCTGCGAGGTCATGGAAGGCAGCCAGCCGGACAAAACGGCAGAATAGCGAATGTTCACGGAAAGAGGCTGTCTCAGGATGACCGTATTTTTCCTGACAGAAACATAAAAATTGCAAAAATCCCCTGTCAGGCTATAATCGCAGTGTTGTGTCGGCAACAACACTAAAAACCCCGCCGCATTTAGATTCGAGTTTATCTCTGCTCCCCGTGAGCTTTCCGGAAGACGCTTTTCCTGCGTCCCGTCCTGATCATCCCCAAATTCGTCATCAGAATTTCTCTGATCGCGATTTTTTCAATGTTATCGCAGGATTTCGGGGGCTTTTAATTTCTTGTCTCTTCCCCCGGGACTGGCATCATGTCAACCCCGGCCCATGCCTGTCCGCCCCGAAAACTCTTCCCTCTGGCAGCATACATGGGATCATAAGACCTAATGCGTATAAGTACTATTCGCACATTAAGAGACCTT
>CACZBB010000046.1 GCA_902779245.1 uncultured Lachnospiraceae bacterium
TCAGCGACAAACTATAATTTTATGGTTCATACACAGGCTGATTTATGTCACTGGCCCGTGCCAAACAGCGAGTGTTTGGCACGGGAGTGACTTGTAACTTGTCAATACTCTTCTTCTCCGCCGTCCCGGGCCGCGCGCTCCGCCGCCATGACCTCGTCGATGCGCTTCGACATCGCGACACCCCGCTCGATCGAGCCGTCAAAGATAAATGTAATTTCCGGCGTGTTGCGCAGGTTCAGCGTATGCGCGAGCTCCCGGCGGATAAAGCCTTCCGCGCTGCGGAGCCCTGCCATCGTATCTTTTTTTTCCTGTTCATCTCCGTAGACGCTGATGTAGGCTTTACACGTCTTGAGATCCGGGGCAACGACTGCCTCCACCACGGAGGTCAGCGGCGCGATGCGCGGATCCTTAAGCTCCCGGATAATCGAGGAAAGCTCATGGGCGACCTCCTCCGACACCCGCCTGTTTTTGGTGCTGTTTTTTCTCATAATGACTCCTTCTCCCTCGCAGATTGGTTTTTATCTTTTTTGCCGGCCCGAGCCGTTTAACCGGCCGAAGGGAACCCTGGCAAAAACCTAAGAACCCCGGCGGCGGCAGGCGCCGTCCCCGGGGCATCTATGTTTCGCTGCTGTTCAAGCCGTTCACAGTAAACCTTCATGCGAAGGCCTTCCGCAATTAAATCTTCTGCTATCAATCCTGCTCGACCTGTACCATGATGTAAGCCTCGACACGGTCCTCGATCTCGAAATCACCGAACCCGTCAAAGACAAGGCCGCACTCAAAGCCCTCACGGACTTCCTTGACGTCGTCCTTGAAGCGCTTAAGGGAGGCGAGCTGACCTTCGTAAAGCTTCTCTTCGCCGCGGAAAACCCGCACCTTGCAGCCTCTCTGGAGGATGCCGTCCCGGACATAGGCGCCGGCGATGTTGCCGGTGCTCGATGAGCGGAAGATCTGGCGGATCTCGGCGTGGCCGAGGATCTTTTCCTCGTAGACCGCCGCGCGCATTCCCTTCAGTGCCCGCTCCACGTCGCCGATCGCTTCGTAAATAACGCTGTAGGTGTGCACGTCGACCTTCTGCGCTTCCGCCATCGCTTTGGCCGTGGCATCGGGACGGACGTTGAAGCCGATAACAATCGCGTTGGAAGCGGAGGCTAGCGCGATGTCGGACTCGCTGATCGCGCCGACGCCGCCGTGAATAACCTTGACGACCACTTCTTCATTGGAGAGCTTTGTAAGGTTCAGACGCAGGGCTTCAACGGAACCCTGTACGTCGGCCTTGACGACGATGGGCAGCTCCTTAAGGTTGCCTTCCTTGATCTGCTCATAAAGCTGTTCAAGAGACATCTGCGTCCTGGTCTCTTCGATCTTGTTCTTCTTCTCTTCCGAAACAAAGGTCGCGGCAAATGCCTTGGCTTCCTTATCGCTGTCAAGCGCGACGAGGACCTCGCCGGCACCCGGCACGGAGGAAAGGCCGATGATCTCCGCCGGCATCGACGGCGTCGCCTTATGAAGGCGGCGGCCCTTCTCGTCATTCATCGCGCGGACGCGCCCGTAGGCCGAACCGCAGGCGATGAAATCACCCTGCTTGAGCGTACCCTTCTGAACCAGAATGGTCGCCACCGGGCCGCGGCCCTTGTCCAGCTTCGCCTCGAGGACAAGGCCCCGGGCGTTGCGGTTCGGATTAGCCTTAAGCTCGGCCATCTCCGCCGAGAGAAGGATCATCTCCAGAAGATTATCGATTCCCTCGTGGGTTTTCGCCGATACCTTGCAGAACACCGTATCGCCGCCCCACTCCTCGGCCAGAAGTCCGTACTCGGAGAGCTCCTGATACACACGGTCGACATTTGCGCCGGGCTTATCGATCTTATTCACCGCCACGATCACGGTGACATTAGCCGCTTTGGCGTGGTTGATGGCTTCCACGGTCTGCGGCATGACACCGTCATCCGCCGCAACGACAAGCACCGCGATATCCGTGGAATTCGCGCCGCGCATACGCATCGCCGTGAAGGCCTCGTGACCGGGGGTGTCGAGGAAGGTGATCTTCTGCCCGTTGATCGAAACCATGTAGGCGCCGATATGCTGCGTGATGCCGCCGGCCTCCTTATCGGTGACATGCGTGTTGCGGATTGCGTCAAGAAGCGAGGTTTTGCCGTGATCGACGTGGCCCATGACGCAGACGACGGGCGGACGCGGAACCATATCCTTCTCATCCTCGGCATCCTCGGCAAGAAGCTCGCCGATGATGTCCTCCTTCTCCTCCGGCTCCGCAATTATTTCATGGGCAAGCGCGATCTCCTGCGCCAGCTCGAAGTTGATCTCATGGTTCACCGTCACCAGCATGCCCTTGAGGAACAATTCCTTCACGAGCTGGGGGGCCGGGATCTTCATCTTCTCCGCAAGGTCGCGGATGGTAATGCGCTCCGGAAGGCGGATCTCCGTGACCACTTCCTTCTCAACCGCGGCCCCGGTTCCGTGCCCTTTCTGCTGCAGGGCTCTCGGCACATAATTGAACTGCCGGCGGCCCTGCCCCTGACGATTCTCCTGATCGCCGCGGCGGCCGTTCTCACGGCGCTCTTCACGGTTCTTGTCATAGCTCTTGCCGCCCTGATAGTCACGGCTGGTCTTGTGGGCAAGAGCTCCGTCGCCGTCGCCGGGGCGCGCGCCGCTCATCGGCCGCTGTCCGCGCATAGCGCCGTTTCCGCCGCCAAAGCCCTGACGGCCCGTCCCCTGATTCTGACCCTGGCCGAAAGCAGCTCTTCCGGAGCCAGCCCCCGAACGGGACTGTCCGGCTCCCTGAAAACCGCCGCGCTGCGAGCCGCCCTGACCGCCGGTTCGCTGTCCGAATCCGGAACGGTTATCCGGCCGGGCCGAACGCTGGGCGTTCTGGCCGAAGGTCTGGCGGGAGCCGCTCTGTCCGGAACGTCCGTTCATACGCGGATTGCGGTCTCCGCTTCCGCCGCGCGCCGCCGCGTTGCGCTGCGCCGCCGCCTGCACGTAGGCATCCGGAGAGAGCGTCGCGTAACGGCGGATCGGAACGCCGATCTGCGGGCGCTGTTGGACAGCCGCCGCGCCGGTATCCTTCGCCGGAGCCTCCGCCGGTTTCTGAGCTTCAGCGGTTTTCTTCGGCTGCTGTGTATTTTTATCCTTTGCGGAATCCGGACGCTTTTCCTTCTGACTGTCCGGCTTCTTCTCCTTCGGCGCTTCCGGCTTTTTCTCCTTTGGCTCCTCCGGTTTTGCGTCGGAGACTGGATCCGCAGCGACCGGTTCCTTCGGCGGCTCAGCGGCCGATTTTGTCTCCTCTGCCTTCACGACAGCATCCAACACCGCGGCAGCTTCCGCGGGTGCGGCGTTCTGCGCAAGCTCCGGCGCCGCGACCGTCTCGGGCAAGGCAGCTTTTACAGCTACCTCAACCGGAGCCTCCGGCGGCTCCGCAGTCTTCGGAGCTTCCGGCTGCTGTCGCTTTTGCAAGGTCTCCGAAGTATTCTGTTTTCGGAAGAGCCGGAAGGTCCCCTTCTTGCGGGGCGCACTCTCTCCGGCATTCTGCGACTTCGCCGGAGAAGCTTCCGCCTCAGCTTTTTTCGGAACCTCCGCCGAAACCTGGGCAGACTTCGAGCCGAAGCGCGCACGGATATTTTCAACCTCCGCATCCGGAACCGCGCTGACGGCTGTCATCGCTGAATAGCCCTTCTCAGTCAGGTAGCTGATCAACGCCTTTTTGTCCACGCCCATCTCGCCAGCAAGCTCATGAACCTTGATTTTTGCCATTCCTATCTCCTTTGACTCAAGACCCCGCCCTTCCCTCCGGCCATACGGCCCTCACGCGGGGAAGCTGCAATATCGGAAGCTCAGGCTTCCAGTGCCTTCAGAAAGGCTCTCGCCAGTCCCTGATCCGTGATCGCAAGTGAAGCCCGAAAGGATCTCCCGATCCTGCGTCCCAGCTCCTCCTTGTCTGTCAATTCAACGACGGGTATCTCCCTGAACGCACACATATCCTTAAAATGTTTCTTTGTATTTTCCGAGGCATCGGTTGCCAGAATCACCACGCCGGCCCGTCCTCTTTTAACCGCTTCTTCCGTCTGGAACTCGCCGCTCGGCGCCTTGCCGGCTTTCGCGGCCAGACCGAGATAGCCATATGCCTTATCCTTCCCCATGACCGACCGCCTCCGCAATTCTCTCCCGAAGGTCCTCCGGGATCTCCGCATCCAGACTTTTTCTCAAAGCCCCCGAGCGGAGCACCTTAAGCAGGCAGGCTTCGTCACGGCAAATGTAAGCTCCCCGGCCGTTTTTTTTCCCGGTCTCATCCACTAAGACCTCACCCTCCGGAGTCCGGACGATGCGAAGAAGAAGGTTCTTATCCTTCGTTGCCCGGCACCCCAGACAGGTTCTCTGCGGGCGTTTTTTCGTCTGCGATAAGCTCTTGCCCATAAGCCGAATCCTCCTTCGGAGCCGGCTCCGGTTCCTCAAGGATCAGATCCTGCCCGCCCTCAATATACTCGCCGTTTTCGTCATAATCATCCAGATAAAGATCGTCAAAATCTCCGGCGGCCTTGGCACGGCTCTCCGACTTGATATCGATGCGATACTCCGTCAGCTTGGCCGCCAGCCGGGCGTTCTGGCCTTCCTTGCCGATGGCCAGGGAAAGCTGGTAATCCGGGACAATAACGAGGGCCGAACGGTTCTCCGGATCCGCGTTCACGCTGACGACCTTCGCCGGACTCAGCGCGTTCTCGATGAGGATCGCCGGATTCTCGCTCCACTGAATAATATCGATTTTTTCGTTGCGGAGCTCATTGACGACAGCGTTAACGCGGCTTCCGTTCATGCCGACGCAGGCGCCGACCGGATCTACATCCGGACGATTCGAGCTCACGGACATCTTCGTGCGCGATCCCGCCTCCCGTGCGATCTTCCGGATCTCGACGATGCCGTCGCGAATCTCCGTGACTTCCTCCTCAAAAAGCTTCCGCACCAGCTCCGGATGCGTCCTTGAGACCGTAATTCTGGGGCCCTTGTTGCTGCCCTTGACTTCAAGGACATACACCTTGACGCGCTCGCCGATTTTCAGCTTTTCTCCCTTGATCTGCTCGCTTTCGGACAGCAGCGCGTCCGCCTTTCCGAGATTGATGTAATAGCTTTTATTGTTCTGATAACGGGAGACCGTTCCGGTGACCACGGTATGAATCTTGTCCGCAAACTGGTTATAGGTAACGTTGCGTTCCTCCTCGCGGATCTTTTGGAGAATGATATTTTTTGCGGACTGCGTCGCGATACGGCCGAAGCTCTTCGAATCGATTTCGCTGGTGAGGATATCGCCGACCTCGACGCCGGGATTGGTTTCCAGCGCCTTCGCCAGAGTGACCTGAAGCTGCGGATCCACAATATCCTCCTCGGACGCAACGACCTCCTTCTCAGCCATTACATGATACTCCAGCGTCTGCGAGTTCACGCTGACATTGATGTTGTCATTTTTCCCAAAATGCGTTTTGCATGCCTGCATGAGCGCCTGTTCGATTGATTCGATCAGTACCTGCCGGCTGATGCCTTTTTCGCGTTCCAGGAGTTCCACCGCCTCCATCAGTTCGCTCATCTTTCCAGTTTCCTCCTAACATCCGAAAGGTTCCCAAGCGCCCTTCCGTCGTTTTTTGATAGTTCCATCAAGTTTCAAATGTCAGAAATCGAAGGCAAGCCGAAGAAGCGAAATATCGCTTTTCATAAACCGGCAAGGCTGACCGTCGATGTCGAGGGTAGCGCTTTCCTCATCGAAATCCGTAAGAATTCCTTCATATTCTTTCTGACCGTCCACAGGCCGGAAAAGCCGAAGCTCCACAGCCTTTCCCTTTGCGAACACGTAGTCGCGCGGACGGCGGATGGGGCGGCCAAGCCCCGGTGAGCTCACATAGAGCGTATAGGCATCCGGGATGAAATCTTCCTCATCCAGCTTTGGATCGAGCGCCCGGCTGACAGCTTCGCAGTCCTCTACGGTAACGCCGCCCTCCTTGTCGATATAGAGGAGCAGGCTGTATTCATTGCCCTGCCTCACATATTCCGCATCCACGGGGATCAGATTCCTCGCGGCGGTCTCCTCCGAAAGAAGTGCCCACGCCTTTTCTTCAATGACTTCCTTTTTGCTCAAAAGCGCTCTCCCTGACCCGTCAAGCTTCATGCCGAACGCCGGCTATGCGTGACCGGATACCATAAAAGTTAAGAGCGGACCTTCGCCCGCTCTTAAGTCAACTGTTACAATACGTCTATATAATACCATCTTTTTCCGAAAAAGCAAGCTGTTGTAAAGATTTTCTTGCTTTTTTTCTAATGCAAAGGTTACGGTTCACAGTAACGAAGGCGTTTTCAAGATCAACAGCCAGTGCGTTCAGCGGCTCTTCACGCCCTTGCCGCCGCGCCTTGAAAGCCGCAGGCGGTTCAGGGAAAGAGCTCTTCCGCGGTGCTCGACGGAAAACTCTCTGGATGCCGCAAGAAGGTAGGCATGGTTAACGGCATCCTCCTCAAGCTTCACCCCCCGGACGCCGACGGCCGCGCGCTTCTGCACCGGAACCTCCGCAAGCAAAAACCGGATCGCGAAACCATTTTCCGTAAGGAGGACGACATATTCCGCCTCGTCCGCGCCGCCGACGAAAAGGACCTTATCCCCCTCGGAAAGCTTCGTGGCCGCGACGGTACGCACGGTACTCACGAACTCCTCTCCGTCGACGATCTTCACGAAGCCCTGCTTTGTCGCGAAAAAGATCCTGTGGCTCCTTACATAAGCCAGCGGACAGATAAAGATGATCTCTTCGTCTTTTGCCCGGAAATTGCTGAGGTTGTCCAGCGGCGTCCCTTTGTCCCGAAGTCTCTTCTGGGGGATATCCAGCGCCTTCACGGTATGAAGCTTGCCCGTATCCGTAAATACGCAGACCTTGTCGGTGTTGAGCATCCGGAAAAGATACCGGTTCTCGCTTTCCGCGGTCTCTTTATTTTTTTCATAAGTGGATACATCCAGAAGCTTCGCGTAGCCGAAACGGTCCATGGCAAAGACAACCTCTTCCTCTTCGATGGCCTTCTCCTCCAGAACGACCTGTGCCGCGTTCTCGATGGACGTCCGCCGCGGTCTCCCGTATTCGGCCTTGATCCCGTCCAGCTCCCTCATGATCTCGGCAGCCATTTCCCCGTAGTCGCTAAGAAGCCTCTCGTACCGGGCAATACGCGCCAGGGTCTCCTCGTGCTGCGAAAGAAGCGCCTCGATCTCGAGCCCGATCAGCTTTACCAGCCGCATTTCCAGGATTGCCGTCGCCTGGCGCTCCGTGAAGCGGAGCTTCGAGGCCAGCCTGCGGCTTTTCTCGGTCTTAAAGCGGATGCCCTCGGTATTTCCACGGATCAGACAGTCCCTCGCCTGACCTGCGCTCTTTGAACCGCGGAGGATCTCGATGATGAGGTCAATAACATCGACGGCCTTGATGAGGCCTTCCTCGACCTCCCGTTTTTCAAGATCCTTTTCGAGAAGATTCCGGTATTTCCGGTTCGCAAGCTCAAAGCGGAAATCGACAAAGGCTTCGAGGATCCCGCGGAGAGAGAGGGTTTCGGGCCTTCCCGCGGAAACGACCAGCATGTTTACGCCAAAGGTATCCTCCAGCTTTGTTTTTTTGTAAAGAAGATTGATGATCTTCTCCGCGTCGGCGCCCTTCTTCAGCTCGATAACGATGCGGATCCCCTCCTTCGAGGACTGGTTGGAAATATCCGCGATATCATTGGTCACGCGGTTCTCGACGAGAGCCGCCGTGTCGGCCATAAACTTCCCGATCCCGGCTCCGACCATCGTATACGGGATCTCCGTCACGACGATCTGCTGCTTGCCGCCCTTCAGCTCCTCGACGACAACGCGCCCGCGGAGGCGGAGCTTCCCCGTCCCTTTTTCATAGATCTCCGGAAGCTCGTCCTTGTTGACCAGAATGCCACCCGTCGGGAAATCCGGGCCGCCCAAAACCTTCAGCAGCTCGGCATTTGTCATATCTTTATTACAGATAAAGGCCTTGACGGTGTCGATGACGGCGGCAAGGTTATGCGGCGGAATCGAGGTCGCCATACCGACCGCAATCCCCTCGGAGCCATTGACGAGGATGTTGGGGACGCGCACCGGAAGAACCTCCGGTTCTTTCTCCGTCTCGTCAAAGTTCGGCACGAAATTCACCACATCCTTATCGAGATCGCCGAGGTAAACCTCCTGGGTGATCTTCATCAGCCGCGCCTCGGTGTAGCGCATCGCGGCGGCGCCGTCGCCCTCGATCGATCCGAAATTGCCGTGACCGTCGACCAGGATCTGCCCTTTTTTGAAGTCCTGCGCCATGACCACAAGAGACTCATAGATGGAGCTGTCCCCGTGCGGATGATACTTACCCATCGTGTCGCCGACGATACGCGCGGACTTCCGGTATGGCTTGTCATATTTCGTTCCCAGCTCGTGCATATCGTAGAGCACGCGCCGCTGCACGGGCTTTAAACCGTCGCGAACATCCGGCAGCGCCCTCGCGACGATGACGGACATCGCGTAGTCAATATAATTCTTTTGCATGATCTCGGAATAATCCGTCCGGATCACGCGGTCTTCCATTGCTTCCTTCATACCTGTCTCCCGCGGCTGCTGTTTTCCCAAAAGCGATACCCGGCATAAGCTGCCCAGATGATCCACGACCATGCCCACGCCCGTAACGTGAAGCTAATTATCAAATAAACAATTGCCACTGCAATCGCGATTACCCATTCCCGCATATTGTAATTACCTCTTAAGCGCATGTTCCTGATCTGCCTGAATTCTTTATTTCTGGTCACACGGTGACCAGAAACGAAGGCGTTTTGCAATGAAATCTCCCTGCGGGCGATGGCACACCTCAGCGCTTTCGTTCTTTATACGTCGAGCTCCGCGTCCCGGGCGTGCTCGTAGATGAACTCCCGCCTCGGCGGAACCTCGGTGCCCATCAGGACCTCGGTGATGTCCGAGGACAGTCTCGCGTCTCCGATCTCGATCCGACGGAGCCTGCGCGTTTCCGGGTTCAGCGTTGTCTCCCAGAGCTGCTCGGGATCCATCTCGCCGAGTCCTTTGTAGCGCTGGAGCGTAAACTTCTGGGTCTTATGCTCTTTACGATACCGTTCCAACGCCTTGTCGTCGTAGAGATACTCGCCCTCTCCCTTGGCCGGAACGACCTTGTAGAGCGGCGGCATGGCAACGTAAACATGCCCCTCGCCGATCAGCTCGGGCATATAACGATAGAAAAGCGTCAGAAGCAGCGTCCCGATATGCGCGCCGTCCACATCCGCGTCGGCCATAATAATGATCTTATCATAGCGTAGTTTGCTGATGTCGAAATCATTGCCGTACCCTTCGGAGAATCCGCAGCCAAAGGCCGTGATCATCGTCTTGATCTCGGCATTGGCCAGGACCTTGTCGATACTTGCCTTTTCGACATTAAGGATCTTTCCGCGGATCGGCAGGATCGCCTGCGTGTTCCGATCCCTCGCGGTCTTCGCGGAACCGCCCGCCGAGTCTCCCTCAACAATGAAAATCTCGCATTTTGCCGGATCCCTGCTGATGCAGTTCGCCAGCTTTCCGTTCGTATCGAAGGAGAACTTCTGCTTCGTGAGCAGGTTCGTCCGAACCTTTTCCTCCGCTTTCCGGATCTTCGCGGCTTTTTCGGCCGACGCGAGGATTTTTTGCAGCGTATCCAGGTTCCGGTCGAAAAACCGGGGAGCGACCTCAAAGATCACCTTCGCCACGACTCTCGAAGCGTCCGGGTTATCAAGCTTCGTCTTCGTCTGACCCTCAAATCGCGGATCCGGATGCTTTACGCTGACCACGGCGGTGATGCCGTTGCGGATCTCCGCGCCCGTGAAATTCGCGTCCTTTTCCTTAAGGACTCCAAGCTCGCGAGCGTAACCGTTCATCACCTGGGTAAAGGCGGTCTTGAAGCCCGTGATGTGCGTTCCGCCGTCGGCATTATAAATATTATTACAGTAGCCGAGGACATTTTCATGAAATTCATTTACGTATTGCAGAGCTACCTGGACCTCGATTCCCTCCTCGCGGCCCTCGATCAGGATCGGCTCGGTCAAAGTCTCGGAATTCTTGTTCATCTCCCGAAGATAGCCGATCAGCCCGTCCGGCTCATGGTAAATGATCTCCGACGGCTGCTCCCCGCGCTCATCGCGGAAAAGAATGGTCAGGCCGGGGTTCAGGTAGGCCGTCTCGTGAAGCCTCGAGCCGATTTCGGTCGCGGAAAATTTCGTAACCTCGAAGATTTCGGGATCCGGAAGGAACCGCACCGTTGTTCCCGTTTCTTTGGTTTTGCCGATGGTGGGCAGCAGCCCCGCCGAAGTCAGGACAAGATCCGGCACGCCGCGCACGTAATGGTCGTGATGGATATAGCCATCCCTCCGGATCTGCACGTCCATCCAGACCGAGAGCGCGTTCACGACTGAGGAGCCGACGCCGTGAAGGCCGCCCGAGGTTTTATAAACGTCACTGTCGAACTTTCCGCCGGCATGAAGCGTCGTATACACAAGCCGCGCCGCCGGAACACCCTTTTCATGCATATCGACGGGCACGCCGCGGCCATTGTCCGAAACCGTGCAGGAACCGTCCTTCTCCAGGATAACCCGGATCCGGTCGCAGAACCCCGCCAAATGCTCGTCCACCGAGTTGTCGACGATTTCAAAGACGAGATGGTTCAGTCCTTTACGCGAAGTGCTTCCGATGTACATGCCCGGCCGCTGCCGGACAGCCTCCAGCCCCTCCAGCACCTTGATGTTGCTTCCGGTATAATTCGTCTGGTTTGCCATATCCTGGAATCCTCTCACTGCCGGCGCCTTGCCGCAGTGCTTTTTCAAATGCAAATGCATGCTTTTCGGGTTGTGGTTTTTCCACAGCCATGCATCGATTTCTCTTATCCGAGGGCATTATAGCACATAGAACATATGTTTGCAAGTCTTTTTTCCTTTACAAAAGCTTTCGCGTCGGGCCGGAAATCCGCCCCGACGCGCGCTTCTGAAAGCCGCCCTGCGGCATCAAAGAAATCGGGCACTCCTTCATGGGAATGCCCGATGATCTCCTGTGAATTTTTGTTCGTCGTCAGCAATAAATCTCTAAAGATCTTCCGCAGGTTTTTCGTTTCTGGTCACACGGTGACCAGAAACGAAGGCGTTTTGCAATGAAATCGCCCTGCGGGCGATGGCACGCCTCAGTGTACAGAAAACAGTCC
>CACZBB010000047.1 GCA_902779245.1 uncultured Lachnospiraceae bacterium
CGACAAGTATATAAAGAAGGTGGACGAAGTCGTTGAAGCGAAGGTAAAGGAGCTCATGAAGGTCTGATGAAACGGGTAGCGGTTTTAGGTTCCACGGGCTCCATCGGGGTGCAGTCGCTGGACGTGATCCGGATGCACCCGGAGCTGCTTTCGTGCGCGGCGCTCGGTCTGGGACGGAACATCGAGCTTGCCGAGCGCCAGGCGCGCGAGTTTTGCCCGAAGCTGGTCGCGGTCTATGACGAGGAAGCGGCCAATGTGCTCCGCGGGAGGCTTTCCGATACGGGGATCCGCGTCGTTTCAGGGATGGAAGGCCTGCTCGAACTGGCCACGCTTCCGGAGGCGGACGTGGTGGTCACGGGGATCGTCGGCATGATCGGCATCCGTCCGACCGTCGCGGCGATCGGGGCGGGAAAGGACATCGCGCTCGCCAACAAGGAGACCTGTGTCTGCGCTGGCCATATCATTATGCCGCTCGCGGAAGCAAAGGGCGTTCGGATCCTGCCGGTGGACTCGGAGCATTCGGCGATTTTTCAGGCGCTTCAGGGGCGGGCCGGCTCGAAGATCCGGCGGATCATCCTCACGGCTTCCGGCGGACCCTTCCGGGGAAAACGGCCGGAGGAGCTCCGGCAGGTGACGGCGAAGGAAGCCCTCGCGCACCCGACCTGGAGCATGGGCCCGAAGATCACCGTCGATTCCGCGAGCCTCGTCAACAAGGGGCTGGAGGTCATGGAAGCCCGGTGGCTTTTTGACGTTCCGCCGGAAAAGATCGAGGTGCTCGTCCAGCCGCAGAGCCTCATCCATTCGGCCGTCGAATACGAGGACGGCAGCATCCTCGCGCAGCTCGGACCCTCCGACATGCGCATCCCCATCCAGTACGCCCTCACCTGGCCGCTGCATCTGCCGTCGCCCGCGACGCCGCTCGATTTCAGGACGCTTTCGGGGCTGACCTTCGAGCAGCCGGATACGGAGACCTTCCAGGGTCTTCCGCTTGCGTATGAGGCGCTTCGGACCGGCGGCTCCATGCCGACGGTCTTTAACGCGGCCAATGAATGGGCGAACGCGGTTTTCCGCAGGGGCGGGATCACGTTCCCGGAGATCTACGATATTCTGCGCGGGGAGATGGCGAGGCATCAGGTGATCGCCGCTCCGACCGTGGACGAGATCTTCGCGGTGCAGGAGGAGATCGACGCGCACTGCAGGGAAAAATACAAAATAAGCCTGGAATGAATAGAAAATTCTGAAAGGAGCAGGCCGTATGAATAAAGAACTTGCGAGCAGACTGCTTCTGAAAATGATGCTGATCCGGCGTTTTGAAGAGAACGTACAGTATTACTTTACGCTGGGCATGATCCACGGCACCTGCCATCTTTGCATCGGCGAGGAGGCGACGGCGGCGGGGACGTGCCTGGCGCTCGAAAAGGACGACGATATGTTCGCGACGCACCGGGGGCACGGGGCGGCCATCGCGAAGGGCATTGATATCCGGCGGATGATGGCGGAGATCTTCGGCCGGTCGACCGGCGTCTGCAAGGGTCTTGGCGGTTCCATGCACATCGCGGACAAGGACGTCGGCGTCCTCGGCGCCAACGGCATCGTCGGACCGTCGATGGCCCTGGCCTGCGGGGCGGCGATGGCGCACAAAATGCGTGGCGAAAAGCGCGTGGCGGCGGCATTTTTCGGTGACGGCGCGACCAACGAGGGCATTTTCCACGAGTCGATGAACCTCGCCTCGATCTGGAAGCTGCCGGTGCTTTTCATTTGTACGAATAATACCTACGGCATGAGCACCCATATCTCGAAGGTCATGGCCGATACGGAGATCGAGCATCGGGCCATTCCTTTTAAGATGAAGGCCTGCACGATCGACGGAAATGACGCGGAGCTGGTGTATGAGACGGTCCGGGCGGCGCGGGCGGAGATCCTGGAGGATCCCCAGCCGATCCTCATCGTGGAGAACACCTACCGTATTTCCGGCCACAGCAAGTCGGACGGGAATCTCTACCGGACGAAGGAAGAGATCAGCGCCTGGAAAGAAAAAGACCCGATCCGGACATTTGCGGGCCGGATGGAAGCGCAGGGAATCCTGACGAAGGCGGAAACCGATGCTTTATGGGCCGAAGCCGACGAAAAGATCCGTGCGGCTGTGGATTTCGCGACACAGAGCCCTTACCCGAAAGTCGAAGACCTGTATGATTCCGTGTACGCGGAATGAATTGGGAAGAAGCATGGCAAAAGCGCGAAGCCAGGCCTGCTTCTTTTTGCTATCTTTCGCGATAGTGAACCTTGGATCCTGGAGGTGCGTAGTATGGCTGTACAAAATGAAATAACCTATGCCCAGGCGGTGCGGGACGCAATGCGCGAGGAAATGGCGCGCGATCCGGACGTTTTTCTGATGGGAGAGGATATCGGCGTATACCGGGGAGCCTTTGGCGTGACGCAGGAGATGTACAGGGAATTTCCGGGCCGGGTGATCGACACGCCCATCGCGGAGGCCGGCTTTGTCGGCGTCGCCATCGGCGCGGCGGTGGAGGGCATGCGCCCCATCGTCGAGATCATGTTCTCGGATTTCATCAGCGTCTGCTTTGACATGCTGCTGAACCAGGCGCCGAAGATGCACTTTATGTTCGGCGGCAAGGTGCAGGTGCCGCTTGTCGTGCGCGCGGCCGCGGGCTGCGGGACCGGCGCTGCGGCGCAGCACTCCCAGTCGCTGGAGGCGATGCTCTGTCACATTCCCGGGCTTAAGGTGGTCGCGCCCTCGACGCCCTACGACGCGAAGGGGCTTTTAAAGTCCTCGATCCGGGACAATAACCCGGTTATTTTTCTGGAGGAAAAGACCCTGTACCGGACGAAGGGGCTGGTGCCGGATCATGACTATACGATCCCGCTGGGACAGGCGGACATCAAGCGCACCGGCTCGGACTGCACCCTCGTCACCTACGGGCGCATGGTTCCGACGTGCCTTTCCGCGGCCAACACGCTCCTGAAGGAGGGGATATCCTGCGAGGTCGTGGATCTTCGCACGCTCCTCCCGATGGACAAACCGGCGATCTTCGAGTCCGTGAAAAAGACGAAGCGGCTTCTGATTGTGCACGAGGCGGTGAAGACCGGCGGGCTTGGCGGGGAGATCTCCGCTTCCGTGGCGGAATCGGACGCGTTCTATTATCTGGACGCGCCGATCCGGCGGCTGGCCGCCTGGGACACGCCGGTCCCGTTCTCCGCGGTCCTTGAAAAAGGCGTTCTGCCCGATGAGGAGAAGGTCTGCGCCGCGGTGCGGGAGCTGATGGGCTGAAGAAAGGGGCGTGAGGGGGCATGGCATTTGTAAAAGCGACACCCTACGCGCGGAAGGTCGCGCGGCAATACCATATCGATCTTACCGCGGTGAAGCCGACGGGTCCGGGCGGCGTGATCCTGGAGCGGGACGTGGTGGCTGCCCGCGAGGGGCGGCAGAAGCGTCTCGAGGTTCCCGTGACGCCGCTGGCGCAGCGGATGGCAAAGTCGCTGAAGATCGACCTGCACAATGTCCGCGGGACGGGGATCGGCGGAAAGATCAGCAAGGCGGACGTCCTGAAGGCGGCCGGACGCGGCGCGGGCGAGATGGCTCCGGGCGAGCACCGGGAGGCCCTGACCGGCATGCGGCGCATTATCGCCGAAAAGATGGCGGCGAGCGTGTCCATTCCGACGGTGACCGTGACGACGAAGGTCGACGTCACCCGGCTTTCCGAGATGCGCGATGAGCACAACCGCGCCCACGCGCACCATTATTCCTTCAATGACCTCATTCTGGCGGCCGTGGCCAAAGCTCTTGCCGCCAATAAGCGGATGCTCTGCCGCTTCGACGGCGACGGCATCATCTACGTGGACGACGTGAACATCGGCATGGCCGTCGCCCTGGATGAAGGGCTTTTGGTTCCGGTCATCCGCAACGCGGACCGGCTTGGCCTCGACGAGCTTTCCGGCGTGGCCAGGAGCCTGGCCCGGAGGGCGAGGGAGCGGCATCTCTCCCCGGACGAATGCCGGGGGGCGGCATTTTCCGTCTCCAACATGGGGGTTTTCGGCGTTGAGGCGTTCACGCCCATCCTGAATCCGCCGGATTCGGCGATCCTCGGGGTGTGCGCGGTCTCCGACGCCTGGATGATCCGGGACGGCGTGCCCCTGGTCCGGAAGGTCATGCGCATCTGCCTGACCTTCGATCACAGGGTCATGGACGGCGCCCAGGCGGCAAAGTTCAACCTTTCCGTCCGCGAATATCTCGAGCATCCGGAATCCCTGTTTACTGAATGAAAAGCATAGAGGTGGTACTATGGCGGCAGAAGTTTTTATGCCGAAGGCTGGCATGGATATGCAGGAGGGGACGATCATCCGCTGGCTCGCGGAGGTCGGCGATGAGGTGCATGCCCAGGAACCTCTTCTCGAAATCGAGACGGATAAGGTTACCATGGAGGTGGAGGCACCGGCGGACGGCACCCTTTTGGTGAAGTATTTCGATGACGGCGCGGTCGTTCCGGTCGTGACGATCATCGGCTATATCGGCGAGAAGGGCGAGAAGGTTCCGGACCGGCCGGCCATGGCGGGCGGCCAGGCGCGGGCGGACGAGGAAAAAACGCTCCGCGAGCCGAAACGGAGCCGGGAATTTGAATACGGCGTCGCCGTGATCGGCGGCGGTCCGGCCGGCTATATCGCCGCCCTCCGCGCCTCCCGCATGGGTGTGAAAACCATTCTCTTCGAGATGAAGAAGCTGGGCGGGACCTGTACGAATGCGGGATGCATTCCGACGAAGACCTACGTTCAGACGGCCCACGACCTTCTTAGGATGCGCAGGGCCGGGGAGCGCGGAATCAGGGCACAGATCGGCGGCATCGATATGGAAGCCGCCTATGACTATAAAGAATCCGTGATCGCGCGCATGCGCGGCGGCGTCGCCTCGCTCCTCCGCTCGGCGCACGTCACGGTCGTCGCGGAGGAGGCGGAGCTCATCGGCCCGCACACGATCCGCGCCGGGCAGTACACCTACAGCGTGGAAAATGTGATCCTCTGCGGCGGCTCGGTGCCCTCGCCCCTCCCCATCGAGGGAAGCACCCTTCCGGGGATCTTAAGCTCGGACGATATCCTTGAGCTGAAGGAGGTTCCGGAGAGCCTGGTCATCGTCGGCGGCGGCGTAATCGGCTGCGAGATGGCCGCGATCTTCGGGAATTTCGGTTCCAGGGTCACTATCGTCGAGCTTCAGGAGCACCTGGTTCCGACTTTTGACACCGATGTGAGCGCTGCCCTTGAGCGGCATTTTTCGGAAAATGGCATCCAGATCCTGACCGGCCGGAAGATCTCGCGCTTTCGCGAAACGGACGGGAAACCGGCGGTCATTCTGGAGGACGGCGAGGCCGTCACGGGAGATTATGTTCTGGTGAGCGTCGGACGCCGGCCGAACCTGTCCTGCCTTGGCGTGATGGCCGACAAGATCGAGTGCGAGCGCGGGAAGATCATGGTGGACGAGTACTGCCGCACGAATGTCTCGAACATCTTCGCCTGCGGCGACATCACGAACCGGGGGATCCTCGCGCACGCGGCGTTAAAGATGGGGAGCGCGGCGGCGATGACGGCCTGCGGGAAGCCGCAGATGGTCAACCTCAAGCGGGCGCCCCTCTGCCTGTACACAATCCCGGAGGCGGCCGGCATCGGCCTGACGGAAACACAGGCGAAAAAGCGCGGCGAGATCCTGATCGGCCGCTTCCCCTTCTCGGCCAATGGCCGCGCGGTGGCGGCGGGCACGCCGGAGGGCTTTGTCAAGGTAATCGCGGATAAGGGCTACGGGGAGATCCTGGGCGTCCACATCGTCGGCGCCAATGCGACGGAAATGATCGTGGAGGCGAAGATTCTGATGGATATGGAGATCACCGTCTACGAGGCGGCCGACATCATGCACCCGCACCCGACCTTCGCGGAGGCCTTTATGGAGGCCTGCGCCGACGCCATCGGCGAGAGCCTGAACCTTCCGCAGCGGAAAAACTGAAAGCCGGCCGGCAGGAAAAACGGAAAGGTGGGGAGAGAATTTGAGCGATTCGAAGCTGATGAAAGCACGGGAGCTGGCAAGGATCGCCTGCGCATCCTGCGAGGGCTGCGGGGAGTGCTGCCGGGGGATGGGGGATTCCATCCTGCTCGATCCCTGGGATATCTTTCAGCTGACGCGCGGCCTCGGAAAAACCTTTGAAGAGCTTCTTAAGAAGGAGGCTGACCTCTCGGTTGCCCGGGGGGTGATCCTGCCGCATCTGTCGATGCCCGGGGAGGCCTGCGCGTTCCTCGGGGAGGACGGGCGCTGCCGGATCCACGCTTTTCGCCCCGGGCTTTGCCGGCTGTATCCGTTGGGACGTCAGTATCACGACGGGGGCTTTTCGTACTTTGTGCTGCCGGCGAGCTGCCCGGGAAAGACAAGGAGCAAGGCGCGGATTTCCGCGTATCTGGGGGTTCCAGACCTGCCGATGTATGAGGAATATCTGCTCTCCTGGCACGATTTTCTCGCAAGGCTTCGGGAAAAGCTCGAAAGGACGGAGGCCGCCGGCTTTAAGGACGTCTGCATGGCCGTCCTTCGGCTTTTTTATTTCCTGCCCTACGAGCCGGAGAGGGATTTCTACCTCCAGTACCGGCGGAGGCTGAAGAAGGCGGAGCGGCTTCTGCTCTCTTAGTGTTTGGCACGGGAGTGACTTGTAACACGGCTTCAGGAAGCTGCGGGGGTGTCCGGTCGGACCGGCGTGGCGAGGCCGCTTCCCGCCGGGAAGTCCGGGCCGCGCTCAGGCGAGGTTCCGGTAGGTCTCGGCGAGGGAAAAGATGTTCTTGACTTCTGAAAGGCTTAAGAGGAGCTTTTTGGGGATTTTTTCGGAAAAGATGGCGCCGGCCAGCTTGTCCTTGAAGCTTTCAAGGGTTTCGCCGGGGAGAAAGTCGCTGAGGTTGGTGACGCGGCTTCGCACGGACGGGATGCCGTATCGGATCAGCTTTTCCGGCGGAGGCGTGAGGAGGCGCGCAAGGATGTCCAGATTCGTGGAGAAAAGAAGGCATCCGTGAACGAGGATGCGGGCCGGGACGTGATGGTTTCGGTCGATGGTGAAAGCGGTACCGCAGACCTTGTGCCTGCACACGAGCACGTCGTTGCGGCTGCCGGATACGGCCGGAAGATTCAGCTTCCGTAAAAAATCAACGATCGGTGCGACGAGGTCGGAGAAGCGGGGCGGATTGTCCGGATCGTAGTCTTCGACGAAAGAGAAGTTGACGTTGCCGAGGTCATGGTAGACGGCGCCGCCGCCGGTTTTGCGGCGGAAGACGGGAATACTGTGACTGCGCGCGTAGGAAAGATCCACCTCGCTGGACGCGACCTGGTTTTTTCCGATGATGACGCAGGGCGTGTTCTGCCAGATGAGGAAGATCGAACCCTCGCGGCGGTTCCGCAGGAGATGCTCCTCCAGCGCCAGATTCTGGGCGGCATTCGTCATTTTCGAAAAATGATAGAGAATATTCTTCATGATCGTCGCCCTCCTGTTCTTTTCTGGTATCTTTACATAGTATAGCATAATATTTACAAAAAAAGTGAGAAAATATTCTTAAATCTTCCGGGTTCGCGCATGCTCTTGCTTTTTCCGGTGGTTGTGGTACAATACCGGCAGGGAGTGCCGGCGCGGATTCCGGACGTTCATGAAACAAAAGAAACACGGGAGAGGGATATGTTTAAAACCAGATTGATCAGCGGGATTGTTCTAGTGGCGCTTGCCGTCGGCACGGTGCTTTTGGGCGGGCCGGTGCTTCTCATCACGGTCGCCTTCCTGACCTTTGTCGGAATGTGGGAGCTCTACAGCGCGGTCGGGCTTACCGGCGCGGCGCTGGCGGAAAAGAAGGGCATCGGCAAGATGAACCTGCTTCTGGGAGCCGCCTACGTCGGGGCGCTTTCCTATGAGCTCACGCTCTTTTTCCTCCCGGAGCGGTATCTTCTGGTGAGCGTCATTTTTACGATGCTCCTTCTTCTTGCGGTCTATGTATTCACCTATCCGAAATTCCACGCGGATCAGGTCATGGACGCGTTCTTCGGCATGGCCTATCTGGCCCTGCCGCTGGGGTGCCTGTATCTGGTGCGCATGCGTCCGGGCGGACTGGTCATCGTCGTGCTGATCTTCATCAGCTCCTGGGGCTCGGACACCTTCGCCTACTGCGCGGGCGTTCTCTTCGGCAAGCATAAGATGTCGCCGAAGCTGAGCCCGAAGAAATCCGTGGAGGGCGCGATCGGCGGGATCGTCGGCGCGGCTGGCCTGGCGGCGCTGTACGCTTTTCTCATGAAGCAGCCGATTCCGGTGTACATGGTTCTGTGCGCGGCCGGCGCGCTGATCTCGATGGTCGGGGATCTGGCGGCCTCGGGCATCAAGCGGGACCGCGGCATTAAGGATTACGGTTTCCTGATTCCCGGACACGGCGGGATTCTGGATCGTTTTGACAGCATGCTGTTCACGGCTCCGGTCATCTATTTCCTCTCCATCGTCTTTTTGCCGGCGGGAGGCGTGCTGTAAGCTATACGGCATTTTGAAACGAGATTTTTTAAAACGACCGCCATTTGTCACTCATTTTGGCAAATGGCGGCGTGTGTTTTTTTCGGAGGGTCTTTTCCGGGCCGCAAATGCGGGAGCGCGCAAAGTTCTCTGAATTATGCGAAGGGTGTCTGCTTTTGACAAGATTCTTCGGCCTGACGGCCTCAGAATGACATGCCTGCTGCCTGCAGGCTCCTGTCTGTTGCTGAACGGCAGAGCAGGTGTCAATAGATTTTTTACGCAGAATATCGATTAAGACAAATTTTCTTCACGATTCCATAGTAAACTGGCGTACATGGTTTGCATTGTTCATTCATTTCACGGAGGTTTTGTATTTTTATGAAATGGGTCATCGCGTTTTTGATTTTCTCTCTGCTGATCCTGTTCCATGAGTTCGGACATTTTCTTGTGGCGAAGCTCAACGGCGTGGATGTGGAGGAATTTTCCATGGGCTTCGGCCCGCGCCTTCTGTCCGGGACGTTCCGGGGGACGCGCTATTCCTTAAAGCTCCTGCTTTTCGGCGGCTCGTGCCAGATGAAGGGCATGTACGATCTCGATGAGGAGGAAGAGGACGGGCCGCCGAAGGAGCCGGAGAAGGGTTCCTTCCAGTCCGTTTCCCTGGGCCGCCGGGCGGCGATCATCTTCGCCGGACCCTTTTTCAATTTCCTGCTCTCGTTCATCTGCGCGATCATCATTCTGAGCGTGATCGGGTACGATCCGGCGACGGTCAGCACCGTGGCCGAGGGCTCGCCGGCGGCCGAAGCCGGGCTGAAGGCCGGGGACGAGATCGTGAACTTCATGGGAGACAACGTGGTGATCGGCCGCGATGTGGAGGCCTGGTTTACCTTTAACGACCTGAAGGAAGGGGAAACGGTCCGGCTTCGGGTGAAGCGCGACGGGCAGACGGCAGATATTCAGTATACGCCGGACGTTCAGAAGCGCTATATGATGGGCATCTCCTATATGGCGGACGAGAATCCCTGCAAGCTGAGCGCGGTCAGCGAGAATTCGCCGGTCTACGCGGCGGGGCTCCGCACAGGAGATACGATCACGGCGATCGACGACGCGCCGATCCGGACCGGAAAAGCCCTCAGCGAATACTTTACGGAGCATCCGATGGACGGCTCGGAGGTGAAGCTGACGTATGCCAGAGGCGGACAGGAGCAGAGTCTTACGTTCACGCCCTATGAGAGCCGCCAGGTTCAGCTTGGCTTCCAATATAACCTGGGCCGCGTGAAGACGGACGCGCTGGGCGTGCTCCGCTACGGCTTTACGGAGATCCGTTACTGGATCGTGACGACCCTTCGCTCCATCGCGTCGATGTTCACGGGACGCTTCACGGTAAATGACCTCTCCGGCCCGGTGGGCATCGTGGATATCGTGGGGACGACCTACGAGTCAGTGAAGTCCGAGGGCGCGCTCATGACCTGGCTCAACATGCTGAACCTGATCGTGCTGCTTTCCGCGAACCTCGGCGTCATCAACCTGCTTCCGATCCCCGCGCTTGACGGCGGACGTCTCCTGTTCTTCCTCGTGGAGGCGATCATCCGGCGGCCGATCAATAAGAAGGTAGAGATCGGCATACAGGTCGTGGCCGTCGCGCTGCTCGCGGTGCTCGCGGTCTACGTGCTCTTCCACGACATCACCCGCATCATCGGACGGTGAGGATTCCGGCGGACGCGTTCCGGGAAAATTCCGGAGCGGCAATGCGGACTTTCGCGCGGGCTTCGGCGGACGCGTTCCAGGAGAATTCCGGAGCGGCAATGCGGACTTTCGCGCGGGCTTCGACGGACGTGCTCCGGGAGGGCTCTGAAGCTGACACCTGTCCTGTAAGACTCGCTTCGCTGCCTGTCACCGTGTGACCGGCAGCGGACCTGGTACCTGAAATATGCTTGCAATTCGATGGCAGAAGTATCTGTAAACGCAATCCCCGCAGTCTGGAACAGGGCGGTTTTCCGGAAGGTGAAAGGGGCGAATCGGCTCTTCCGGACGCGGGATTTGCGAAGTCAGCTGTTATGGAGGTATGTTTATGGGTTCCGATGGAATTAAGAAAACAACGAAGGCCGCCCTGCTCGCGGCGCTGACCTTCGCCGCGACGATGCTGATCCGTATCCCGGTCCCGGCGACCGGCGGGTATGTGCATCCCGGCGACGCCCTCGTCTTTCTGGGCGGGGCATTGGTCGGGCCGCTGTATGGGTTTCTCGGGGCAGGCATCGGCTCGGCTCTCGCGGACGTCGCGGGAGGGTACATGGTCTACGTGCCGGCGACATTTGTCATTAAAGGGCTGGCGGCGCTGGTGACAGCGCTCATCTATCGCCGAAATGAAAAGACCGGCTGGCTCGCTCTTGGTAGCCTTGCCGGCGCGGCGGTCATCGTGCTCGGGTATTTCGCTTTCGAGGGGGCGCTCTACGGCTTCCCGGCGGCTTTCGTCGCTATATTTCCCAACGTTGTGCAGGTGCTTTTCGGCGTTCTGGTCGCCACGGCCCTGCGGGCGCAGGGAGCCGTGAAAATGTTTGAGAGGTGAAAGGCGGCAGGAAATACGCGTCGTCGTCTTTGGTTCGGAGCCCAAAGCCCTGACAAAGCGTGCCGTAGAAAGCCCTCAGAAGAAAGCCATGGAAGCCTCTAAGCAGATGGAACCTGTACGCGATGACCGCTTTCTACAACTACTATGCGAAGGCGCTCGCTGGTAGAATCAGAGATGTCCGGCCGGACATGCGGTCGCGGCCGGCGCACACGCGCCGGGTGAGGAAAGTCCGGGCTTCACAGGGCAGGATGCCGGATAACGTCCGGCAGGGGTAACCCTCGGGAAAGCGCAACAGAAAAGAACCGCCGCCTCCGGGCGGTAAGGGTGAAAAGGCAGTGTAAGAGACTACCGCCGACCTGGTAACAGGGAGGGCCGTGCAAGCCCCATCCGAAGCAAGACAAACGCGGACCATACGGCTGCCCGCCGTGTCCCAGGTAGTCGCTGGAGCCGTCCGGCAACGGACGGCCTAGATAGATGACCGCACAACGACAGAACCCGGCTTATCGTCCGGCCGGACCCTGAAAAAACGGGGCTGCCGCAGAGGAAGGATTCGTTCCTTCACTGCGGCAGCCCCGTTTTTGATTGTTTATTTATTTTTCTTTCCGCTGTACTTCGTCTCGCAGTAGCGGCAGCGGTAGGTCTCGGTGGCTTCGTCGGTGAGGAGGAAGACCTGGTCGAGGCCCTGCTCGATGGAGGTGATGCAGCGGGGATTTTTGCAGGCAATGACGTTGACGATCCTTGCCGGCAGATGCAGGGATCTCTTTTCGATAATACGGCCTTCCTGAATGACGTTGACCGTGATGTTGTGGTCGATGAAGCCGAGAACGTCGAGATCCAGGTAGTCGATGGGGCAGGCCACCTTGATGATATCCTTCCTGCCCATCAGATGCGAGGAGGCATTTTTAATGATCGCGACGGTGCAGTCCAGCTTGTCGAGCTTAAGGTCCCGGTAGATACGCATGGCTTTGCCGGCGCGGATATGGTCGAGGACGAATCCCTCGCGGAGGGCGCCGATGCTGAGGACGTTGTCGTCGCTGTTTCCTTGCTTATTCATAGTAAATCGCCTTTCTGGACAATTCATCGAAAATGTCCGCTCTGACCTTTTCGCAGGTTCTCTTGAGTTTTCTTTGAAAACAATCTGTCATTCTGAGTGTCAGCGAAGAATCTCACCTTTTTATCATCATCTCGGTGATTTAACGCGGGAGCCTTCGCCGCTCGGGATGAAAGACCTGTTTTCCGCGGATATTGACCCTCGTGTGCCTTGCGGCTGTATTTGGCAGGAACAAATTCGCACACGCTTACGCCTCCGGGGCGAGCCCGAGGAGGTTCATGATGAGGGCCATGCGGATGTAGACGCCGTACTGTGCCTGCGCGAAGTATTTCGCCCTTGGATCGTTGTCCACGTCCACGGAGATCTCGTTGACGCGGGGAAGCGGATGAAGAATATACATATCCTTCGGCGCGAGCCGCATTTTCTCGGAATCCAGAATATAGAAATCCTTCATACGGATGTAGTCTTCCTCGTTGAAGAAGCGCTCCCGCTGTACCCTTGTCATATAAAGAATGTCGAGATCCTTCATGGTGCTCTCATCGAGGCGGACGTCCTCGCGCATCGGGATGCCGAGCGCTTTCATGGCGTCGCGGACATAGCTGGGGATCCGCAGCTCCTCCGGCGAGATCAGCGTGAAGGATATACCGGGGTAGCGGGAGAGGGCGTTCATCAGGGAGTGGACCGTGCGGCCGAACTTGAGGTCGCCGCAGAGACCGATCTTCAGCCCGTCAAAATGCCCCTTGAGCGAGCGGATCGTGAGGAGGTCCGTGAGCGTCTGGGTCGGGTGCTGGTGTCCGCCGTCGCCGGCGTTGATGACCGGGATCCGGGAGTGGAGCGAGGCGACCAGCGGCGCGCCCTCCTTGGGATGGCGCATCGCGGCAATGTCCGCGTAGCAGGAAATAACGCGGATCGTGTCGGCGACGCTCTCGCCCTTCGCGGCGGAAGAGGAATCCGCGGAGGAGAAGCCGAGGACCTTGCCGCCCAGGTTCAGCATGGCGGCCTCGAAGGAGAGGCGCGTCCGGGTGCTGGGCTCGTAAAACAGGGTGGCCAGCTTCTTGCCGTCACAGACATGCGCGTATTTTTCAGGGTTTTTCTCAATGTCAGCCGCAACGTCCATAAGCGCTTCAAGCTCATCGACGGAAAAGTCCAGCGGACTCATAAGATGCCTTGGTGCCATAAATCCCTCCTTTGGCAAATGCCGATCGTGATATTTGACAAATGCAGAACCTTCGTTATCTATAATATAGGAAATGAGGGCTGAAAGCAATGTTTTTTCTGTGAAGAGGCAGAACCTTTGACTGACTGGCTTCGCAAGGTTCCGGACTCCGAAAATCAAAAAAATCTCATAGGTTTGTATCCGCTTGACGCGGAGTTACTGTTCACTCCGTTCTCAGTAACAAAGGCGTTTTGCAATAAAATCGTTCTTCGGACGATGGCACACCTCAGTGTACAGAAAACAGTCCATGCCTTAGCATCCAGCAGAAACGTCCAGTGGACGTTTCTGTCGGAGTGGACGTTTCTGTCGGAGTGGACGTTTCT
>CACZBB010000048.1 GCA_902779245.1 uncultured Lachnospiraceae bacterium
GACCGGCGGGCAGACGACGACCGTGAAGGTCTCCGCGCTTTCCTACGTTTATGCGATCCTGAATAACGCTAAGGACTCGCTTGCGGCGGACGCGATGATTGCGCTGTACAAATATTATCAGGCGGCCGCTGCCTACAAGGCATAAGGACGCATAAAGACAACCATTTAAGGACAGCGCGGATTTCCGCGAATAGCAGTATTTGAAAAATCGGCCGGTATCTCTATTTAAGGGATGCCGGCCGAACTATATGTAATAACCGGATGCAGGCAAGCCGGCGAAAAAAACCGGTCGGCCGCAAAGCACAAAAAAGAATGCCTGCGGCCGACCGGGTCCGGTGGGCTGCCTGAAGAACCTGTCCAAACGAAGGCTTACAGTTTTCGCCGTCTGAGTATCAGAAGAACGCCGGCGAGGGCCAGAGTGACGGCAAGGTAGAGGAAGCCGTGCAGGAGGATCGTCTCGCTGTGCAGCGCGGCGAGGTAGTAAAAGGTCGGATGCAGATGCTGGATGGCCGAGAGGCTCCGGAGGTCGACGAAGACAGGCGCGATGACGATGGAGATCATGAGCAGGATCGGGATCGACGCGCCGAGCACGCGGATGTCCGTAAGAAGCGCGAGCAGGATCGCGGCAAAGGCCGCGCAGCTAATGGTGTAGAGAACGATCAGAAGGAGCTCCCGCGGGACGGCCGTGAAGCTGCCCGAGAGAACGAGCCCTAAAAGCACCGCCGCCGCGCCGGGAATCGTCCCGCCGAGGATGTACGTCAGCGGAAACAGCGGCCGCCGGGCGTAGGGCGTCCACGCGAAGATCCCGTCCTTTACGTCCGCAAGATAAAAGAGCGCGGAGGCGATGGCAAAGAGCAGGAGGTAGACCGCCAGGAGGCCGCGGAGCGGCGAGGTGAGATAATTGGCCGCGTGCGGGTTGTAATCGGTATTGTCGATAAAGGAGATCCGGAAAATGTTGGGGAAATTCCGCTTCGCGGCCAGCGCCCGGTATTCCTCCTTCAGGGCTTCCGGGGCGATATCCTTGAAGATATCTTGTTTTCCGAGAAAGCGGAGCGCCGTGCGCTCGACCAGCAGCGGCTGAAGATATCCGTAGACCTGCTCGCGGATGAGCCGGGTCGTCACGGTATCGCTTCGGACGAACAGGCCGATCGCGCCCTTTCGGCCGCGGAGGAAGCCGTCGATGGCCTCCTCAAGGCTGGGCGGCAGGATGAGGAGACCGTCCGCCTCCTTCTGACGCACCAGCTCCTCCCCTTCCTCCCGGGAGGAAACTTCCGTGTAGCGGACGACGCCGTCCAGCGAGCAGAGGGTTTTCGCGAGCGCACCGCTTCCCTCCGGATCCTCGCCGGTCTGGCAGACCGCGACATGCAGGATACCCGCCTTTTCATTGGCCGCGAGCCGCATCGCGAAGACCAGGATCGGCGCGGCAAGAAGAAGCGCAAGGTAAAGCTTGCGCCTGAAAAAACGTTTCTGAAGAAGAAGAAATCGCAGGATCCTGCCGAGAGTTTTTTTCATGGTTTTATCCGAACCTCCGAATGCGCGAAGCGGTTTTTGTTTCCAGACCGTTAGCACCGCGAACCGTTAATCATACCGAGTGAAGCGAAGGAACCCATACATCTCCGGGCGAGATTCTTCGTCGCGGCGCGAAGCTGGTTCGCTCCTCAAAAAGGCTAACACCGGGATGGCCAGGCTGCGAAGCATGGGAGTTTCCTTAGTCATCCACCCGGCAGCGCCGCAGACGGAGCAGCACGCCTCCGGCGAAGAAGGCAAGGCCCCAGGCAAGCAGGCAGAGCATGCGCGGCATTGATTCCGAGAAGCGGAGCGTGCCGGAAAGAGCGGCCGCAACCTCCTCGCGGGCGGCATTTGTCGGAAGAAACGAAGCGAAGACGCGGATCCCCTTCGGGAAGAAGCTCAGCGGGTAAAACAGGCCGGACACATAGGCGAGGGCTGCGAAGACGAGAAAGCAAAGGAGCAGCCCCTCCAGGAGCCTGGAAACCCCGGAAAAGAGCAGAAAATGCAGGGCCGAGAGACAGAGGACGGAAGCGAGAAGTCCCAGGCAAAGCCCCGGCGTGATGTACGGAAGGACCGAAGCGAGAACGCCCGCGCCCTCGGCCGGCGGGCGGACGGCATCGAACACCGCCGCGCCGAGCAGGCCGGCGCACACAATGCCCGCCAGCACCAGAAGGTGCAGCAGCGCGTAGGAAAGATATTCGCCAAGGCACTGCAGTGCGACGGGAAGACCGCGGAGCTTCAGGAGCCGGGTCATCGCCATATCCGTTTTTAAGAGGAGGGACGCGCCGTTCATCCCGAAGAAAAGGATGAGCACCACCAGGCCGGCCGAGAGGTAATAGCCGAGCAGCTCGCCGGTCTCCTCCGACAGCGACGAGACCGCGTACAGCTCCTCGCGGCGCAGGGCATTCGTCAGATACTCAATGTTCAGAAGATCGCCGTCCTTAAGGAGCCGCTCCTGCTGTCCGTGCTGCTCATAGAGGTCCATGCTCGCGTAGATGCCTTTTTCCGTCTCGGAGATGAAGTCTGAGAGCATCTTGGAGATCTCCTCGATGAGCTGGGAGCCGAGACCGCCCTGGGTGCCGCCGATGACAAGCTGTACGGGGAGGTTTTCGCCGTTGGCGAGGGCCGTGATGAAGCCCTTAGGAACCTTCACGTAAGCGAGGAGCGAGCCGTTTTCAACAGCGGCGCGGGCCTCCTCCTCGCTGCACTCGATAAAGTCAAAGGTAAAAGCCGAGGTGTCCATGTGGATGACGGCGGAGTAGCCGAAGCCGAGGTAGCTCCCGCCGAAGGTTCCGACGAGGCCCACGCGCAGCTTGTCCTGATTTTCCTCGCTCATCTGCACGCCAAGCTGCTGCCAGGCCACAAGCCCGACGGCAAATGCCAGAAAAAGGGTCATGACAAGGCAGGCCGGCCAGCTTTTGAGCATCCGGCGAAAGACGAGAAGGGGATATGTGAGGAATTTCTTCATATTAATATGCCTTTTGGATGAACCTGTCCGTTTCTTTGGTTTCCGTGCTCTTGGTCCGCCGCGGGAGTGTCTCGCCCGGTTCCGCGGGGACTTAAGCGGTTTGACACAATGCTTTCTCGGCTTGATGAAAGCGGGAGTGTCTCGCCCGGTTCCGCGGGCGCTCAGCCGTTATTTCTCAGGTTGACCGTCAGCTCGTGTACATCGCATGAAGCCTTCCGCCCTTCAGAATGACGGAGGAACCGCAGATGCCGAGATCCTCCGTATCGTGGGTCGCGAGAAGCACGAGCCCGCCGGAGGTGGTGAAATGGACGATATAGTCGCGGATGGCTTCCTTGCAGGGCAGGTCGAGGGCCGCCGAGGGCTCGTCCATGAGGAGGAGCTTCGGCTGGTGCGCCACCGCACAGCTGATGGACAGCCGTTTCCGCATGCCGCCCGACATCTTCGAGACCGGGACCTTCAGGAATTCCGTCACGCCCAGAAGCGCGGGAACGCCGTTCTCCAGATCGCCGGAAAGATCTCGCCCGCAGAAGGAGTACCAGAGCCGGAGATTGTCGAGGGCGGTCAGCTCCGCCATGAGCGGCGTGCCCTGCGGGACGTAGCCGAGAACCTTTGAACGGCATTTATGATCCTTTAAGATATCCGTGCCGTCGACGAGGATTCGTCCGCTGTCCGCCCGGAGCGTGCCGGCCAGGATCGAGAGGAGCGTGGACTTTCCGCAGCCGTTCTCCCCGAGGAGCGCGACGCACTGCCCCGCGGACGTTTCCAGACAAATGTCCGAAAGCACCTCTTTTTTTCCGAATTTCTTTTTTATGTGCTCGATTCGCAGTTCCATAGCTCCTCCGGAAAGCTCATCAGAATCAGGGGTTTAAGAGTTGCGGGCCGCAGCCCGTCAATTTCATCGGTATCCATTTTACAGGAAATTGACAGACTTGACAAGGCGGAGATTCCGGCCGTTACTGTTCACAGTAACGATGGCGTTAAATCGTCCTTCGGATGATGGAAAAATGCGGGCTGCCGCCCTTCCAAGAGGATGAAAAAATTTTAATGAATTGTACATTAAATAGAAAGAAAATATTTCTGGCATTCTTATACAAAGTATGATAAAGTACCTCATAAGCAGCATACACGCGTATGCTGTTTACGTAGCAAAAAACGCCGGCGTCAAAGACAAAAGCCGTGCGGGCCGGGTCGGGCGGCAAAAAACCAAAGCCGCACAGACCGCCGTCTTTGCATTTGTCAAAAAATGCCGGCACGGCGACACATTATGGGAGGAAATAAGATGAAAAAGAATCTGTTCTCGAAAGCTTTGGCGCTCTGCCTGGCTGTTGTCCTCTGCCTGGGGATGCTGGCCGGCTGCGGCGGCAAACAACTCACACCGAAGGAACTCTTTGATCTTACCGTCAACAATGAGGAAAAGGAAATCAATGACGGCGTGATCACGATGTACGGCAGCTCTCTGGACGCCATGACCGCCGCCGAAGGCACGACGGTTGGCGTTAAGATCAGCCTTGGCGATGCCGCAAGGCAGCTCCTCGGCACCGCGACCCAGGGTCAGGTGAGCTTTGACTGGCTCAAGGAGATCGGTCTTAGCTTTGGCTCGAAGCTGGATAAGGGCGTCTCTTCGAATCAGGTCGGCATCTCCCTGAACGGCACGGAGCTCGCGAAGGTCAACGCGGTCCTGGATACGCAGAATGAAAAGGCGTTCTTTTCCGTTCCGGAGCTTCTTTCAGATGCCCTGTCTCTGGATATCAAGGCGATGATGGAAAAGACCGGCGCCTCTCTTCCGGTGGATCTGAAGTCCGTTATGGACCTGAAGTCCTGGCTTCCGGATCAGGCGGTTCTTAAGAGCCTGACCGACAAGTACACCAAGCTTGTCCTTTCGAACATTACCGATATCGTCAAGGAAGACGCGACGGTTGATGCCGGCGGTCTTTCGCAGAAGTGCTCCAAGCTGACCACCACGATCGGCGCGGATACGGCTAAGAAGATCGCCTCGGCGGTGGCCGATGCCGCGGAGAAGGACACGGAGTTCGCCGGTGTGCTCGACAAGATCGGTAAGGTCATGGGCTTCACGAGCAGCGAGGTCCTTCCGGAGATCGTGAAGAGCATGCGCGATACCGAAGATCTTACGGGCGAGCTTAAACTTGTCCTTTACGCTGACGACAAGGGTAATGCCGTCGGCCTGGAAGCAAACGGCACGAATTCGGAAACGGATGAGAACTATACCATGAAGTTTTATGCTCCGGAGCAGGACGGCAAGACCGCTCTGAGCATGGAGATGTCGAACGGCGAGCAGAAGGTTACGGTGACTGGCAGCGGAACGAAGGCCAACAATGCCACCGAGGGCACCTATGCGGTCGCTGTTAACGGCGATGAGATCCTTACGATCGGAGAGAAGACCACCGATCTCGAGAAGGCGAAGAAGGGCATCGTCAACGGAACCTATACGATCAAGGCCGGAAAGGCACTGGCGGAGCTGATGGGCTCGAACCCCGTCGCCAGCCTCCTGACGCAGTTCTCTGTCAAGATGGACGTTGCGATGGCGGACGCGGGCAGCGGCAAGGCCGCGATTTCGCTCGTCGACAATACCGGCAACGACTTCGCCGCCATCAGCCTGGATCAGACGAAGGGCTGGAGCGGCGACGCGTCGATCGCGACCGATAAGGCGGTTGACGTGACGGATCCGAGCTCCGTGACCGGGCTTCTTTCGAAAGTGGACTTCAACGGTCTGGTCGAGAAGCTGAAGTCGGCCGGCGTTCCGGAGCAGCTCACCCAGGCGATTTCCATGATCCCGTATCTCCTTAGCGGCAACCTGGGTGCCTCGGCGGCGGAGGACTGAGATGCGGCAGCGGCACGAACCGCAACAACTGAGATTTTATATGCCTGACAAATGGGGCGCGGAGAGATCCGCGCCCTTTTTCTGCCGCCGCGGCGGGCGATAAACGCCGTCGCTGTGGAAATTATATAAATAATTGCGAAATTACTAAAATGTAAATACAATTAAAAGAATTAGCACAAACAACACAGAAAAATTAAAAATTATTGTAAAAAAGTGTTGACAATAAGAGGCTGCTGTGTTATCATTAGACCATCGAAAGAGAAGTACTTCTTAAAGAACCGTAACCAGTAACCAACCCGATGTTCCGAACGATTTCCATCGAATCGGAGACGAGAAATCCGATCCGAAGCTCCGGAAAAGAAGTCGAAAGGTCATATTTCCTCTTCATCGCAAAGAAGATCGAACCACACGGAGGGTTTCCCCATGGGTGTTACAGAGCCGTACAGGCAATCCCTCAATAGGAACAATGACAGGGTTTGGCAGTTCCCGACATGAAATCCGATTCCGACCAATCCGACATTTGAAAGCCGAAGATGCGTAGGTATCCGGCATACGGAAATCGGAAGATCGCAGGCCAGACTTCCTATTGAGCAACTGTCGCCATTGAAAAAGAAGGATTGTAAAGAAAGTCTTTCTTCGGAAGATGGGAACGAGGCGGATCTTAAACTGAGTAACCGAGACTGAAAACCTGACGAGGAAGAGTAAGCACATTTCGGCGAAGACGAAGACCACCACAAGCGCGATCGGAATTTTCAAAGCTGTATCAGCGAGCCGGGAATTAAAATAAAACTTTTAGATAGATGATCAATCCCAGAAGATTGAAAAGCACTTTGAAAAAGAAATGGAGAATAAGCCATTGAAAACGGAATATAAATGACCGTCATCGACGAGGGTAGCCGCGATGACGGTCATTTTGCTGTGTCCGGCTCGGGTGTGAACCGCAGCCTGATGTCTTGATTTCTTTAAGCTTTTTTATGCACAAGCCCCTTTGCAAAGAAGGGGTTTTTTGCTATAGTAGAAAAGGCTTTTTGATGGCGGCGGGCGGATTGCTGCCCGGGGAAATAGAGGAGGCTTTCATGTTCGCAATCGTATATTTGGCGGTAGCCGGGGCGCTGGGATGGCAGATTTCGAAATTTCTTCTTACGTCAAAGAACCGGAGCGGCGGCAGCCGGATCTGGCTTCGCCTTGCGGCCGCTTTCGGCACGGGTACGCTCATCGTCACCTGGGCGCTGTATTTTCTTGCGTGGTTTCTGCACGGCGTCCTCGGACAGAAGCGGCCGCTCATTCTCGGAAACATCGTGGTACTCCTGCTTGCGGCCGGTGTGACCGGATTCTTTATTTGGCGAGGACGGAAAAAAGGAGGCGAGAAGGAAATCCTCATCGCCGACCGGAAGACATTTGTCAAAGAATGTATTCTGTACGGCCTTCTGCTTGCCTTTATTACGTTCACGATGTTTTATGTTTTCCAGGTCCGGGGGACGTGGCTTCTGTCCGGCAATACGGTTTTCAGCGACTACGCGCCGCACACGGCCATGATCCGCTCATTTTCGATGAGCGCGAACTTCCCCACGCAGTATCCGCATTTTGGCGGCGAGGACGTGAAATACCACTTTATGTTCCAGTTCCTCGTCGGCAATCTTGAATTTCTCGGCCTTCGCATCGATTTCGCGTACAACCTCGCGTCCATCCTCGCGATGCTGGGGTTTCTTGTCCTGCTGACGCAGATCGCGCGGCGGCTGACGGGGCGCTTCGCGGCGGCGGTCATCGCGTCCGTTCTGTTCTTCTTCCGCAGCGGCCTTGCGTTTTTCCTGTTCCTGAAGGAGCACATCGCGGCGGACGATCTGTTCACGACCCTGAAGGAAAATGTATCCTTCATCGGATATACGCCAAATGAAAACTGGGGACTTTGGAATTATAACGTTTATCTGAACCAGCGCCATCTGGCTTTCGGGCTGCTTATTGCCGCCCTCGCGCTTTACTTCTTCCTGGACTACATCGAGGAGCACGCAGCCTCCGAGCTGAAGGGGCGCGGCTATTGGAAGGGACTTTTCGCCGTGAAGGATGCCTGGCTTCCGAAGCAGCCGGCGCTGGCGGCGCTGGCCGGGGCAATTCTCGGGCTGTCCTCGTTCTGGAACGGCGCGACGGTGATCGGCGGCCTCCTGATCCTTGCGGGCTTTACGATCTTTTCCCGTCACAAGCTCGATTACGCGATCGCGGCGGGCGTTTCGGTCGTTCTCTCGTTTCTGCAGACGAAAATTTTCATCTGGGGAAACGCCGTTTCGGCGCATTTTCAGTGGGGTTTTATCGCGGAGGATAAATCCGCGGCCGGCGTTCTGTGGTTCCTTCTGGAGGTCACGGGCGTCACGGTCTTCGGCGCGATCATCCTGCTGTTTTTCGTGGATCGAAAATGCAAGGCGGTTCTTGTAAGCTTCCTGCTTCCGGTTGTTTTCGCGTTTACGATGTCGCTGACGCCGGACGTCACGGTGAACCAGAAGTATATCATGATCTCCTGCGCGTTTCTCACGATTTTCTGGGGATTTGCGCTGGTGAAGCTTTTTGGCCGGGGGGGCACGCGGTGGATCGCGGTGCTGCTGGCCCTTGCGCTCACGGCCACCGGGGTGTATGAATTTGTTTTGATCGTCCGGAACAATGGGGAAAATCATCGGATCGGCGCGAACCTTGAGAGCAAGACGCTGGCCTGGCTGGCGGAGAACACGACGGAAAAGGAGCTTCTCCTGACCCCCCGGTATTCGCTTTCGGACGTGACGCTTTCGGGCTGCATGATGTACCTCGGCTGGCCGTACTATGCCTGGTCGGCCGGCTATGATACCGATTACCGCGGGCGTCTGGCCGTGGAAATGTACACGACCGAGGATGACGAGCTTCTCCGGAGCCTGGTGGAGCAGGAAGGCATCGATTATATTATCTTTGAGGAAGGCATGGACTTTGACGGGATTGCCGCGAGAGAGGATACGATCGCGCGCTGCTATCAGAATGTTTATTCCTCGGATGACGGACGGCTCCGGATCTACAACGCAAAATGAAGCGGCCGCATTTGCGCCGGATCCGCGGCGTATGCCCGGCGCATCCGGCGGCGGAAGAAGTGATCAGTGAGGAATGAAAAGATGCTTTCGGTTGTGATTCCCGCTTATAATGAGGAAGAGAATATTGCGCGGGCGGTCGGGGCGATTGGCGGGACGCTGCGGGAGGCCGGGATCGCCTGCGAGCTGATCTTTATCGACGACGGGTCGAAGGACGGCACCTGGGAGAAAATCAAGGCGGCGGCCGTTGCCGGCTCCGGAACCGGCGTTTCCGTCCGCGGCGTACATTTTTCAAGAAATTTTGGGAAGGAATCGGCGATTTACGCGGGGCTCGCGGAGTCGCGGGGAGACTGCGCGGTCGTGATCGACTGTGACCTGCAGCATCCGCCGGAGAAGATCCTGGAGATGTACCGTCTCTGGGAGGAGGGATACGAGGTCGTGGAGGCGGTCAAGAGCGACCGGGGGAAGGAATCACCCTTCCACGCGGCGGCCGCGGCCTGCTTTTACGGCCTGATCAGCCGTTCGACGAGGATCGACATGCGCCGGGCCTCGGATTTTAAGCTGCTCGACCGGAAGGCGGTGCTCGCGATCCTGAATATGAAGGAAAAAAATGCCTTTTTCCGCGCCCTGTCCTCGTGGATCGGCTTTCGGACCGCGCAGGTTGAGTTCGAGGTGCGCGAGCGGGAGGCCGGCGAGTCCAAGTGGAGCACGCGGTCGCTGATCAAATACGCGATCACGAACATCACCTCCTTTTCGGCGGCCCCGATGCAGATTGTGACGGTGCTCGGCGTCGTGATGTTCGTCGTGATGGTGGTTTTCGGCCTGATCGCGATCGCCCAGAAGATTATGGGCGTTGCGCTCGGCGGCTTCACCACGGTCATCCTGCTGCAGCTTTTTACCGGGAGCGTGATCATGCTCAGCCTCGGCGTCATCGGCTACTATCTCGCGAAGATCTACGATGAGATCAAGGGAAGGCCGAAATATATCATTTCCGAGACGGTCGGGGAAGAGGATGAATAAAATCGGTGTCCGGGATCTGTTGAATTTGTTTTTTCCTTACTTTACTCTGGTAAAGCGGGGGGAAGTGTGGTAGTATAGTGAAATGTAGAAAATGGCTGCGAAGCGGCCGGGATTAATGGGTGATCGGGAGGTGGACAGCGATGATTGCGGACAGCATTAAAGCTGTGAAGGAAGCTGAGGCGCGGGCGGACGAGATGGTTCGGGAAGCCCGGGCAAGGGCGGAGGAGACGCTCCGCGCGGCCGAGGGGGATGCCGCGGCCATGAAGGCCGGCGCCTCTGAAAAAGAGCTCAAAGACCGTCAGGTCGCTGCGGTGAAGGCGGAGGCAAAGACCAAAATCTATGTCGAAAATGCCAGGAAGGAGGCTGAGAAGGAGGCCGAAAAGCTTCGGGAGGCAGCCCGCAGGGATGAGAAGAAGGCGGTTGACGCGGTGATCCGGGTGATCCTTGGCTGAGCGAAGACGTGAGACTTTTAAGAGGAAGCCGTCACGCGCGTCCCTGAACGGAACACGGACGAACTAAGTCACGAATACTTCCCGTTCGATATTCAAAATCAGCGGCCTGCGGCCAGGCTGTTATAAAATACATAATCTCAGATCCGGGAAGTTTTAGTAAGGAGCTGTCACGAAATAAAATGTACAGATTGCGTAGGATATTTTTCCGAGGGCAAGGAAGAAAGCCGAAGTCGTAGCGGGCTACGACAAGGTTTGTAGCGGGCTACGACAAGGTTTTCTGACGCAGACATCGGGAAAATAGACAAGCAAGATGTGCAAGTTATTTCGTGATGGTTCCTAAAGTCAAAGAATAACGAAAAAGGAGGAGAATTTGCATGGCAGTTGTCGAAATGCAGCTCCTTAGTGTCTGCGGCCTCAAGAAGAACCGGAAGGCGGTTCTGGAGACCCTTCAGGACCTTGGGGTCATGGAGGTCACGACCGATCACATCGAGGATGAGGGGCTGGAAAAGATGGATACGGCCGGCCAGCGGACGACGTTCCTGAAACGGGCCGAATCCATGGACGAGGCGCTGAAGATCCTGAAGCGCTACGCCCCGGAAAAGACCTCGCTTCTGGCTTCGTTTTCCGGGCGGAAGATCCTGAAGCCGGACGAATACCGGACGTATGTGGACGAGCGGAAAAAAGCCATCAAGGCCGCCCGAAGGATCGAGAAGCTGGAGCGCACGATCACGGAATGTCGGGGAACCCTCTTAAAGGACCGGAACCAGATCGAGAGCTTAAAGCCCTGGATCAAACTGGATGTCCCGATGAATTTTTCCGGAACGAAGACGACCGGCGCGCTGATCGGCACGGTGCCGGGATCGCGGACGGCCGAGGAGGTTTACGCGGCGGCCCTGGAGGGCCTGTCCGGGAACCGCCCGCAGATGGAAGCCGGCAGCGCCCCGCTTTCGGCGGACATCCTGTTTTCGGAAAATGACACGACCGGCGTGTGCGTGCTGTTCCTTAGAGAGGACGAGGCCGCGGTGGCGGAGGGACTCCGAAAGATCGGCTTTGCCCGTCCCTCGCAGCCGGAGGACGAGGTTCCCAGGGACAAAATCGCCGGGCTTGAGGCCGAAATGGCCGAGACGGATGAAAAAATCCAGGAACTCACGCAAAGGATCGCCGGCTTTGCCGGCGAGCGCGAGCGGCTCCGCGCGGTTTCGGACTATTACCGGACAAGGGCGGAGAAATACAAGTTCCTGGGCACGATCCCCCAGTCCGAGGAGGTTTTCTTCTTCGAGGGCTGGGTGCCGAAGGATCAGGCGGACCGCGTAAAGACCCTTCTTTCGGAGGGCTTCGGCGCCCTCGTCGAGGTCGAGACCCCGGCGGAGGACATGGTCACCCCGACGCTCCTTAAGAACAACAAGTTTTCGGCCTCGGTGGAATCGGTGCTCGAATCCTACGGCCTGCCCCAGAAAGGACGCGTCGATCCGACCTTTGTCATGTCGATCTTTTACGTGTTCTTCTTCGGGATGATGCTTTCGGACGCGGGGTACGGCCTGGTGATGTCCATCGCCTGCGGGATCATTCTTCTGAAATATAAACGGATGGATTCCGGGCTTCGCCGCTCGATCTCTCTGTTCTTCTGGTGCGGGCTTTCCACCACGTTCTGGGGCTTTATGTACGGAGGCTTCTTCGGGGACGTGATCCAGGTGGTCGCGGAGACCTATTTCGGCTACACGGGAGGCACGATCTTAAAACCCCTGTGGTTTGAGCCGCTGAAGAATCCGATGCTGCTGCTGATCTGGTGCCTGCTCTTCGGCGTGATCCACCTCTTCATGGGTCTTGCGCTCAAGGGCTATGAGGCGATCCGCCAGAAGGATTTCGTGAGCTTCTTCGCGGACGTCATCGCCTGGTACATGCTTCTTGTCGGGCTCATCCTGATGCTCCTGCCCTCGGACCTCTTCGCGTCCATCGCCGGCATGACCTTCACCTTCCCGCCATTTGTCAATACGCTGGCAAAGATCCTCGCGATCGCCGGCGCGGTGGTGATCCTCTTCATGGCCGGACGCACGAACAAGAACTTCATCGTCCGCATTGCCCTCGGCGCGTATGACATTTACGGAATCACCGGATGGCTTTCGGACGTTCTTTCCTACTCGAGACTGCTGGCTCTCGGGCTCGCGACCGGCGTCATCGCCTCCGTCATCAACATGATGGCGAAAATGGTGGGCGGAAGCGGTTTCTTAGGGCCGATTCTCTTTATCCTCGTGTTCCTTTTAGGACACACCCTTAACATCGGCATTAACGCGCTCGGCGCGTATGTGCACACGAACCGTCTGCAGTTTGTCGAATTCTTCGGCAAATTCTACGAGGGCGGCGGGAAGAAGTTCGCCCCGTTCAAGACGGCCAATAAGTATATTGAAATCAAGGAGGAAATGTAACATGAGCTTGGGAATGGTTTTTGCATTGATCGGCGCGGTTCTCTCGACAGCCCTTGCGGGCATCGGTTCGGCGTGGGGCGTCGGCGTGGCCGGACAGGCAGCGGCCGGCGTGGTTTCTGAGGATCCGGATCAGTTCGCGAAGGTTCTGATCCTGCAGCTCCTTCCGGGCACGCAGGGCATCTACGGCCTTCTCGTCACCTTCATCACGCTTTCAAATATCGGCATCCTCGGCGGTTCGCCGATCACGGACACCAATACGGGCCTTATGTACCTCTTCGCCTGCCTTCCCATCGCCATCGTCGGCCTTGTCTCCGCTTTCCATCAGGGCAAGACGTCCGTGGCTTCCATCGGCATCGTGGCGAAGAAGCCGGATCAGTTCGGTAAAGCCATGCTGTTCCCGGCCATGGTCGAGACCTACGCGATCCTCGCGCTCCTCATTTCGATCCTGTCCATCACCAACATTCACTAAGCTTTATAAGGACCTGTTGCGTTACAGTTTCTAAGGCTCGCTGGTACACACCCGAGCCGGACAGCGATGTATAGTCAGTCCTTTATGGCTTCGTTCCCGGAAAGGATAAATCCTGGCATCCGGGATGCGAAGCCTGAGAAGTTATTAAAAAACGGATGCGGACGGCGAAAGCCGCGCTGCATTTGTAAGAAAAGACCGAAGGGGCAGCCACGGAGCCGGAGGATTTCGCTTCGCGGCTGCCGATAAGGAGTAGAACATGGCAGGAATTGACAAGATTACCGCCGAGATCCTGGAATCCGGGCGCGCCCGGGCATCCGAGCTTACGGACGCGGCAAATGCCGACGCGGCGAAGATCATGGCTGCCGCGGAGGCGGAGATTCGCGCAGCCGGCGCGAGAAACCAGGAGAGGATCCGGGAGGATGACGCGAAGGCCGGGCAGCGGGCAAAGTCCCAGGCCGGGCTAGCCCGCCGGCAGACGCTTCTTGCCGCGAAGCAGAGCATTGTCGACGAGATGATCGAAAAAGCGTACCAGAAGCTTGCCGGCCAAAGCGACGAGAAATATTTTGCGATGATCGAGAAGATCCTCCTGAAGAACATCCGCAAGGGCTCCGGGGAAATCCTTTTTGGCAAAAAAGATCTTGAGCGGCTTCCCCTCGATTTCCCGATCCGGATGAAGATCGCCGCGCTTGCCGCCGGCGGAGAGCTTCGGCTGAGCACAAAGCCCGCGCCCATTGACAACGGCTTTATTCTCCGCTATGGCGGCATTGAGGAGAACTGCTCCCTGAGAGCCATTTTCGCCTCGAAGCAAAATGAGCTGTCCGACGCGGTGCTGGCCGCACTGGGCCACTGAATGGAGGAGGCACCCACATGGGGGATCTGAATTACGTTTATGCGGTGGCCCGGATCCGCGTGAAGGAAAAATCGCTCCTGAGCAATGCCGACGTCGCGCAGATGTGCGGGATGAAGGACGCGGATGCCGTGTTGGGCTACCTCTCTGAGAAGGGGTGGGGAAGCGCCGGTGAGCGCCAGAGCGCTGACCAGATGCTTGCCGCCGAGGAGGCGAAAGCCGCCGCCGCGCTCCGGGAGCTCGGGGCGGGAAAGGAGATCCTTGAGGTTCTGTCCCTTCCGCAGATGTATCATAACCTGAAGGCAGGCATTAAGACGACCTGTACCGGGACGGAGAATCCGAAGGCCTTCTATAAGGGCGTCGAGCCGTCCGAGGATACGGTGACCCGAAGCCTTACATCGAAGGATTTTAAGCTGCTGCCGGAGCATATGCGCGCGGCGGCGGAGAGGGCTCTTGAGGTCATGCTCCGCGCGCGCGACGGGCAGATGTGCGACGTGATCGTTGACCGGGCCTGCCTTGACGCGATGGCGGCGGCCGGCGAGAAATCGACGCACGAGATTCTGCGGACCTATCTTTTGGAGCAGGTGGCCGTGGCCGATATCCGCACGGCGGTCCGCGGCGCGAAGACCGGAAAATCTCTGGCATTTTTTAAGGAGGCTCTGGCGCCGGTCCGGGGACTTTCCGTACAGAAGCTCGCGATTGCCGCGGCGGAGAGCGAGAAAGCCCTGTTTGACGATCTGTCCGGGACGGCGTACGCCGGGGCGGCCGAGGCCATCAAGGTCTCTCCCTCCGCCTTTGAGCGCTGGTGCGACGATAAGGTCATGGAAAGCATCCGCCCGCAGAAGCGGAATGCTTTTTCCATCGGTCCCGTGGTCGCCTATTATCTGGCGAGACAGACGGAGATCCGCACGGCGCGGATCGTCCTCACCGCGAAGGCCAACGGCTTTTCGGAGGAAGCGATTCGGGAAAGGGTTAGGGAAATGTATGTATAAGATCGCGGTAATGGGCGAGTACGACAGCATCTACGGCTTCGCGACCTTAGGCCTCGATACCTTTCCGGTTTCCGGGCGGGAGGAGGCCAGGTCAACGCTCCGCAGGCTCGCCGAGGGCAATTATGGCATTATCTATATGACGGAAGCGCTGGCGGCGGAGCTGCCGGAGGATCTGGAACGCTATGGCGGCCAGCTTGTCCCGGCGATCATCCGGATCCCGGGCGTCCACGGCAACACGGGCGCGGGAATCCAGGGCGTCAAGGACTCGGTCGAGAAGGCGGTCGGAAGCGATATCCTGTTCGGAGGAGAGGCATAAGAGAAAGGAGAGTGATCGATTTCCATGAGTACGGGAACGATTAAGAAAGTCGCGGGACCTTTGGTCATTGCAACGGGGATGCGCGACGCGAATATGTTCGACGTGGTGCGCGTCAGCCGTCAGCGGCTCATCGGCGAAATCATTGAGATGCACGGCGATGAGGCCTCCATCCAGGTCTATGAGGAGACCTCGGGTCTCGGCCCGGGAGAGCCGGTCGAGTCGATGGAAGTGCCTCTTTCCGTAGAGCTCGGACCAGGCCTCATCGGTTCGATCTACGACGGTATCCAGCGCCCCTTAAGCGGCATTATGGAGAAAACCGGCTCCAACAACCTTTCCCGGGGCGTGGAGGTTGAGGCTCTTGACCGTAACGCGAAGTGGAACTTCGTGCCCACCGTAAAGAAGGGCGACGAGGTGGAAGCCGGCGACATCATCGGCACCGTTCAGGAGACGCCGGTGGTCGTGCAGAAGATCATGGTGCCCTTCGGTATTGCCGGAAAGGTCAAAGAGATCCGCAAGGGCTCCTTTACCGTTGAAGATACGGTCTGCGTCGTGGAGACGGCGAAGGGCGAGGAGAAGCTGACGCTCATGCAGCGCTGGCCGGTTCGCCGCGGCCGTCCGTATAAAGAAAAAATCCCGCCGAGGAAGCCCCTCATCACCGGGCAGCGCGTCGTGGACGCGTTCTTCCCGATCGCGAAGGGCGGCGTCGCGGCGATCCCCGGACCGTTCGGCTCGGGCAAGACCGTGACCCAGCACCAGCTCGCGAAATGGTCCGAGGCGGACATCGTGGTCTACATCGGCTGCGGCGAGCGCGGCAACGAGATGACCGACGTTCTGAACGAGTTCCCGGAGCTGAAGGATCCGAAGACTGGAGAGTCCCTGATGAAGCGGACGATCCTGATCGCGAACACTTCCGATATGCCTGTCGCGGCGCGTGAAGCGTCGATCTATACCGGCATCACGCTGGCGGAATATTTCCGAGACATGGGCTATTCCGTGGCGCTGATGGCCGACTCCACCTCCCGCTGGGCGGAAGCCCTCCGCGAGATGTCCGGCCGTCTTGAGGAAATGCCCGGCGAGGAGGGCTATCCGGCCTACCTTGGCTCCCGCCTTGCCCAGTTCTATGAGCGCGCCGGCCAGGTCATTTCTCTCGGCAAGGAGGGCCGCATCGGCCAGCTTTCCGCCATCGGCGCGGTCTCCCCGCCCGGCGGCGACATCTCCGAGCCGGTCTCCCAGGCGACTCTCCGCATCGTGAAGGTCTTCTGGGGCCTGGACGCCGACCTTGCCCATCAGCGGCATTTCCCGGCGATCAACTGGCTGACTTCTTACAGCCTCTATCTCGACAGCATCGGCCCGTGGTTTAATGAAAATGTCGCCCCGGACTGGATGAATCTGCGCCAGAAGCTGATGAGCCTCCTTCAGGATGAGGCGTCTCTCAATGAAATCGTGAAAATGGTCGGTATGGACGCGCTTTCTCCGCAGGACCGTCTGAAGATGGAAGCGGCCCGCTCGATCCGCGAGGACTTCCTGCATCAGAATTCCTTCGACGAGATCGACACCTACACCTCCCTTCAGAAGCAGTACAACATGATGTCGCTCGTTTTTGCGTTCTATGACCAGGGCGCGAGGGCGCTCGCCCAGGGCGCGCGCATCGGCGATCTCGTGAAGATGGAGGTCCGCGAGCGCATCGGCCGCTATAAATACACGCCGGAAAGCGATATCGCTGCCGAATTCAGAAAAATTAACGAGGAGCTGGTGATGGAGATCTCCGACCTCGTCGGAAGGGAGGACCGGTAAATGCCCAGAGAATATCGCACGATTCAGGAGGTCGCCGGCCCCCTGATGCTCGTAAAGAGCGTTGAAAATGTGAAATACGATGAGCTCGGCGAGATCGAGCTTGCCGACGGCTCCGTCCGTCGCTGCAAGGTTCTGGAGATCGACGGGTCCAATGCGCTGGTCCAGCTTTACGAAGCCTCGACCGGCATTAACTTAAAGAGCAGCAAGGTCCGTTTCCTTGGCCGCTCCCTGGAGCTGGGGGTTTCCGAGGACATGCTCGGCCGCGTCTTCAACGGCATGGGCCGCACCATCGACAACGGTCCGGATATCCTGCCGGACGAGCGCCGCGACATCAACGGCCTCGCCATGAACCCGGCGGCGCGCGCCTATCCCTCGGAGTTCATCCAGACCGGCGTTTCGGCCATCGACGGCCTGAACACCCTGGTCCGCGGCCAGAAGCTGCCGATTTTCTCGGCCTCCGGCCTTCCGCACGCGAACCTTGCGGCGCAGATCGCCCGCCAGGCGAAGGTCGTCGGCACCCAGGAGCCATTTGCCGTGGTCTTCGCGGCGATGGGCATCACCTTCGAGGAATCCAACTTCTTCGTGGAATCCTTCCGGGAGACCGGCGCCATCGACCGCACCGTCCTTTTCATCAACCTGGCCAACGACCCGGCGGTCGAGCGTATCGCGACGCCGCGCATGGCCCTCACGGCGGCCGAATATCTTGCCTTTGAAAAAGACATGCATGTCCTGGTCATCCTGACCGACATTACCAACTACGCGGACGCGCTCCGCGAGGTCTCGGCGGCCCGCAAAGAGGTTCCTGGACGCCGCGGCTACCCGGGCTACATGTACACCGACCTCGCGTCGATGTACGAGAGAGCCGGACGGCAGAGGGGCAAAAAGGGCTCGATCACAATGATCCCGATCCTGACCATGCCCGAGGACGATATCACGCACCCGATCCCGGACCTTACCGGGTACATCACCGAGGGGCAGATCATCCTCTCCCGCGAGCTGTACCGCAAGGGCGTCATGCCGCCCATCGACGTTCTGCCCTCGCTCTCGCGTCTTAAGGACAAGGGCATCGGCGTCGGCAAGACCCGCGAGGATCACGCGGCGACGATGAACCAGCTGTTTGCGGCCTATTCGCGAGGCAAGGACGCGAAGGAGCTCATGGTCATCCTCGGCGAGGCGGCCCTCTCCGACATCGACCTCATCTACGCGAAATTTGCCGATGCCTTTGAGGAAAAATACATTTCCCAGGGGTATTTCACCGACCGGAGCATTCAGGAGACCCTGGACATCGGCTGGGAGCTTCTCCGCATCCTTCCGAGGTCCGAGCTGAAACGAATCAACGACAAGATGCTGGATAAGTATTACGAGAAGTGAGGTGCGTGACATATGGCATCAACGCAGGTCAATCCTACTCGTATGGAGCTGACGCGGCTGAAGAAGAAGCTGGCGACAGCCGTGAAAGGACACAGGCTCCTTAAGGATAAGCGCGATGAGCTGATGCGCGAATTCCTGGACCTTGTCCGTGAGAATATGGCCCTCCGCCGCAAGGTGGAGGAGGGCATCCGCCGGGCGAACACGAATTTCGTGGTTGCCCGGGCAGGCATGTCGGAGGAAATGCTTCGGACGGCGGTGATGGCTCCGCGCCAGGAGGTTCTCTTGGAGCAGGGCGTCAGAAACGTCATGAGCGTGGATATCCCAGTCTTCACGGCGAAGATGCGGACGCCCGATCCGTCGGACATCTACAGCTACGGCTTCGCCTTTACCTCCGGCGACCTCGACGACGCGGTGAAGTCTCTTTCCGATGTCCTGCCGGATATGCTAAGGCTCGCCGAGACGGAGAAATCCTGCCAGCTCATGGCGGCCGAGATCGAAAAGACCCGGAGGCGCGTCAACGCGCTGGAGCACGTGATCATCCCGGAGACCAAAAGCGGCATCCGCTATATCACGATGAAGCTCGATGAAAATGAGCGAAGCACCCAGATCCGCCTCATGAAGGTCAAGGATATGATGCTTGAGGAAGCGCACGGGTACAAAAAGAAACAGGAAGCATAAGCCCCAACTCCATGAAAATGAAATTAATATTTGCCAAAATCAGAAGGGCGCTCCTGCTGCTGGTCATCTTTGCGGCAGGAGTCGTCGTCTTTTCAAGCTTAATGAACAGACAGGTGACAGAGAGCGCGTCGGATCTTTCGGATTCGACGCTGCCTGTCCTTTATGCGGAAATCGGCGGCGTGCGCGTCAACCCGATGTACGGCTACGCCTCCGAGATGGATCCGGCCAGGCTCCGCGACGGGCTTATTCCCGTCACGGCCGGCCGAAGGGTCCGCGTCGCCTGCCGAACGCTCGGCGCCAATGTCCGCTCGGTCTCCTACGAGGTGACCGCCCCGGACACCGGGCGCGTCCTCGAGAATGCCATGATCGGGAATTTCGCGGAGGACGGGGAGTTTTTAACCGCCGAATTCAGCCTCAGCGAACCGCTTCGAATGAACCGGGAATACCCGATCCGCTTCACGATCGATACCGGAAACGGAAAGTACAATTACTACACCCGCCTCCTTCCCCGGTCCGATACCTTTGCCGAGGAATATGTGAAATTTGTCTGCATGTTCACGGAGGGGTGTCTTTCGAAAACGGCGCTGGATGAGCTGGGCGTCTATCTGGAGCCGAACCCGAACCTCACGGAGACGAGCCTTGCGAGGGTCGATATCCATTCTCAGACCAGCCGTGTTTTCTGGGGAAATCTTGCGCCGACCCTCGTCGGAACGGAGATCCCGACCATCACGGAGCTGAACGGCAGCACCGGGTCGCTCACGAACGAGTACTTCCTGACGGCGCTGGACGAGAACGGCAAGACCGAATATTACCGCGTGAAAGAATTCTACCGACTGCGCTATACGACCTCCCGCATCCGTCTTCTGGATTTTACCCGCGAGACGGAGCAGCTGTTCACGGGTGAAAAGGGCGCGATCACGGCGGACGGCATCTTTCTGGGCGTCAGCCCCGGCAGCGAGCCGTATCTGGCCAATGCCGACATCGGAACGGTGGCCTTCGTCGCGAGCGGGTCGCTCTGGGCTTACAGCGAGGCGGCTTCAAAGCTTGTCCGGGTCTTTTCCTTTGAGCTGCCGGAAAAAACCGATCCGCGCGGCGCCAACGGTGACCACACGATCCGGATCCTTCGGGTCGGCGAGGGCGGTGATGTGGATTTTCTGGTTTCCGGGTACATGACCCGGGGAGCCCATGAAGGGCGGCAGGGCGTCTCGGTCTGCCACTTTGATACCGAGACCGGGAGCGTCCGCGAGCTTTCCTTTTTCGAGACCGACATGGATCACGAGCGCCTGGAGGAGGATCTTGCGAAGCTCTGCGCGGTTTCGAATGCCGGCGAGCTCTGCCTGTACGCGGACGGAAATATCCTGAAGGTTACCGCGGACGGGACGGCCGCGGAATCTCTTCTGACAAATGTCCGGCGTGACTGCGTCGCGGCTTCCGCGGGAGGGCTTCTTGCGTATATAGAGGAAATGGATCCGTACGCGTCGAAGACGATCGTTATGCGGAACCTCTTTACGGGTGCGGAGCGGCGGATCACCGCGCCGTCCAACGCTTATCTGAAAATCTTCGGTTTTCTCGGGGATAATCTCCTTTACGGGCTGGCGCGGAAAAAAGACGTTCTCACGCAGCCGGCCGGCGGGGTGATCTTCGGCATGGAAAGCCTGTTCATCGAAGGCTTTGACGGAACGGTCGTCAAAACCTACGCCCCGTCCGGTATCTACGTGACGGATGTCGCGATGGAAACGGGACGCGTGGTGCTCCGCCGCGCGGTGAAGAAGGACGGCGGCTATGAGCCGGCCTCGGACGACAGCATCCTCAGCAACGATCCGCTCCCCGAAAAGCGGGTCACGGTCAGCAGAAGCGCCTCCGTCCGTCAGGGCGCGGTGACGACCCTGAAGCTTCCCTCGGCGGCCCGGAGCCTTTCGCCGGAGGTGGTGAATTTCAAGATCCGGCCGATCTTACTTGCCTCCGGCCTGCGCACGGAGAAGACAGATCCCTGCCCGCTCTATTATGTCTACGGAAACGGCGGCCTTCTTTCGGTAGAGACCGAGCCGAGCCGCGCGGTCGCGGAGGCTTACGCGGGCGTCGGGACGGTTCTGGACAACGGGGGACAGTACGTGTATGAGCGCGGAAGCCTTGCCGCAAAATATGAGCTGGCCAACGAGGACATCCTCCCGGCATTTCTTTCCGGCGAAATCAACGTGAAGGTCCTTCAACAGAAGGTCGGTGACGCGGCGACGGTGCTGGATCTTACGGGCTGTACGCTGGAGCAGGTTCTTTACCAGGTCTCCCGGGGACGCCCGGTCATCACGAGGCGAAAAGACGGCAGCGTCGGGGTCATTGTCGGTTACGATAATTATAATACGAAGCTTTACAAATTCGAGGACGGCAGCCACTACTACTTCGGCATGCAGGACAGCACGGCGGACTTCGCGGCCGGCGGAAATGTCTTCGTCACCTACATCGAGCCCGAGGCGACCGTTAAGGAAATCTCGTAAAATGAAATATGGAATAAAAATGCGGGCCCTTGCAACAAAAGAGCCCGCATTTGACACTTTA
>CACZBB010000049.1 GCA_902779245.1 uncultured Lachnospiraceae bacterium
ACGGCGTGAAAGCCTACTGCAAGGTCACCGTCGCCTATCGCCATGTGACGAAGGTCACGATAACCCCGGCCAAAGGCGAGCTGAATGTCGGCCAGACTCTCCGCCTCCGGGCGGCCGCCGAACCGGCGGATGCCGTGGACCGGGCGATCACCTGGAAGAGCAGCAACCCGAAGGTCGCCGCCGTGGATGCCAAAGGAAACGTGCAGGCCGTCCGCTGCGGTTCCTGCAGCATTACGGCGACCTCCGCCAACGGGGTCCTAGCCTCCTGCCGCCTGACCGTGAAGCAGATTTTTGTCTACGAGTGTGAGCGTAAAGGCCTCTTCCGCTATACCGCTGACCCGGGCATCGCAAAAAAGCTCGCGAAACAGGGGTGGAACTGCCGCAAGGCCTTCCGCGCCGCCGGAAAATCCGACCAACCGGTCTACTGGATCTGCAGCGCGAAAACCGGGCTTCGCCGGTATACGCTCTCCCGGGCAAAGGCGAAGGCCGCCGTGAAAGCCGGGAAGACGGCCGGCCTCGCCTTCTACGGCTCGTCCGTAAAGGAGGTTCCCGTTTACGAGCTGTACAGGAGCGGCAGTCAGCCTTCCTACTTCTACACCACCAGCAAATCCGCCGCCAGGGCAAAGAAAAAGGCCGGCTGGACCTACAAAGGCATCGCCTGGTATGCCGAACGCACGACGCTTTCTTGAGCCGGCCCCAAAAAAAGAAGGGGGAACAGATCATCCCGGTCTGTCCCCCTTCTTATTATTTATCCTGTTTACAAGGACTCCATTTCTTCTTCAATCGTCACCGGTCTCAGCACGACCGCCTCGTAGGGCTTCAGGTCCAGGGTAAGGATGCCTCCGTTCACCAGGTGAAGCGTCCGGTCGGTGGCCCAGCCATCCTTCGAGGTCGACAGCACGACCATCATCTGCGAATTCTTCGTGCGCGAGATCCCGATCTCCCAGACGGGGAGCTCGACCGGGATCGCCTCCTCGCCGGCATTCACCGCCACGACGAAGCATTCGTCGTCCGTGAACCGTCCGTAGGAGATAAAATGATAGCCGCAGCCAAGGAGCTTTTGCGAGCCCACCCGGAAGGCCTCCGAAGAGTGATGGACACGGATCGCCGCCCGGTAGAACTCGATCAGATCCTTGTCCTCCTTCCCCCAGGGGTAGACGCGGCGGTTGTCCGGATCCGTGAAGCCCGTCACGCCGGCTTCGTCGCCGTAATAGAGCGTCGGGGCTCCGACGTAGGTCATCTGGATCACGACCGCCGAGCGAAGGATCTCCTTGACAATAAAATTATCCGCGGCATCGCTTCCCAGTCCGTCCACCCGCCCGCACCAGTGGTTCGTGCGGGTCAGAAACCGCGAATGGTCGTGGTTGTCGAGCTGGTTCATCGCGCACTCGAGGCTCGTCCCCATAAAGCTGGCCATGTGGTAATTCATCGCGCCCTCAAAGGCGTTGCCGTTGCCCAGAAGATCTCCCCGGAAATGGTCGCTGTGCTTTTCCATCCCGGTCAGGAACCAGCTCACGGGCTCCATGAACGCGTCGTAGTTCATGACCGTGTCCCACTGGTCGCCCTCCAGCCAGCTCCCGCATTCGCCATAATGCTCGGCAAGGATGATGGCTTCCGGGTTCGCGGACTTCACCGCCTTGCGGAACTCCCGCCAGAAATAGTGGTTGTATTCCGGACTGTGCCCGAGATCCGCCGCCACGTCGAGGCGCCAGCCATCCACCGAATACGGCGGAGACGTCCATTTTCGTGCGATATACAGAATGTAGTCAAAAAGCTTTTTGCTGCCTTCGTAATTCAGCTTCGGGAGCGTGTCATGGTTCCACCAGCCCTCGTAGGACCGGTTATAAGGCCAGGCGTTCTCGTCCCGGAACTGGAAAAATGTGCGATAAGGACTTTCTCCGTTGACATACGCACCCTTTTCGTAGCCTTTTTCGTTCTCATAGATCCGCTCCCGATCCATCCATTTGTTGAAGGAACCGCAGTGGTTGAACACACCGTCCAGGATGATCTTCATGCCCCGCCGGTGAATCTCCGCGGTCAGCTCGGCAAAAAGCTCGTCCGAGGCCTCCAGGTTGACCGGATCGGCCACACGGCAGATATATCTGGACGCGTGGCTGTTGTCGGCATCCCCCCAGGCCAAAAGGTTGCCCTGATCCTTGACGATCCGTCCGATGTGCGGATCGATATGGTCATAATCCTGGCAATCGTACTTGTGGTTCGACGGCGAGACAAAGATCGGATTGAGGTAGAGAACGTCCACGCCGAGCTCCTGCAGATAATCCAGCTTCTGCCGGATGCCTTCCAGATCCCCGCCGTAGAAATTCCCGATATCCCGGTTGGCAGGTCTTGTATACCAGTCGTCGATCTTCCGGACCGGGTCCAGCGTATAGAAGTATTCGCGCGAAAGCACGTCGTTGTCCGGGTCGCCGTTGCAGAAACGGTCCGTATAGATCTGGTACATCACCGCCCCGTGCGCCCAGTCCGGCGTGGTAAAGCCCGGAACGACGCGAAAAAGGTTCCGCGGCGACAGGTCATCGTCCACCCCCTGCTTTGTGTAGCGGAAGACCAGGTCGTCCAGCCGGATCTCAAAATAGTAGAAGATCGTCTCGTCGCCGACCGGAAGCGTGACCTCGTAAAAATCAAAGCTTCCCTCCGTTCTGGCCCGGACCATCTGCCAGCGCCTGGCGCCCGTTACCAGATATACCACGTCCGCGTTGTTTTTCATGGTGCGGAGCCGGATCGTCACGCTCTCGCCGCTCTTCGGCTCATACGGCATCCGGTAAAACCGGCTTTCGTCGCTGAAGACGGCTCTCTTCCGGAAAAGCGGCCGCATCAGTGAGACATACCGCATTCGCTGTAAATCAACATTTTTTCCGCCCTCCATAAGCAAATCCTCCTGTGAACGTAACAATACTGCCTATTCACACCATGAACCGCAACAAATGCATTCCGCAATAAAAATCGCCCTTCGGCCGATGGGGAAACGCCCTGCGGCGGCTTTATTCCTCTGCCCGTTCCGGACGGCAGGCGTCCGGCACGGGGCCGAACAGCGCGCTAAACTCTGCTCCGTCAATTTTTTCTTTTTCGAGGAGGAGCCTGGCCGAGGCGTCGAGAACGTCCCGGTGCTCCTCGATCAGGCGGCGGGCGCGGGCATAGCACCCGTCCACGATCTTCCGGACCTCCTCGTCGATCTGCCCGGCGGTCTGCTCTCCGTAAAGCCGCGTCTTCTCGAAGTCGCGCCCCAGGAAAACCTCCCCGCTGTCGTCATCGTAGGCGATAAGGCCGAGCCGCTCGGACATCCCGTAACGCATGACCATCGCGCGCGCAACCGCCGTCGCCTGCTTAATATCCTGCGAAGCCCCCGTCGTCACATCGTCGAAAATAATCTCCTCCGCGATGCGCCCGCCGAGGCTCACGCAGATCGTGTCGAGCATTTGATTCCGCGTATTGAAGACCTCGTCCCTCTCCGGAAGCGGCATCGTATAGCCCGCGGCCCCCATGCCCGTCGGAATGATCGACACCGAATATACCGGGCCGACATTTTCCAGAACATGGAAAAGAATGGCATGCCCGGATTCGTGGTAGGCCGTGATCTCCCTGTCCTTTTGGGACATGACCTTCGACCGCTTCTCGGTCCCGATGCCGACCTTGACGAAGGCCTTTTTGAGGTCTTCGCGGCTGATGTATTCCTTGCCCTCCATCGCCGTGTCGATGGCCGCCTCATTGAGAAGGTTCTCCAGATCCGCGCCCGAAAAGCCCGCCGTAGACTTGGCGATCTCCTTGAAATCCACATCGTCCGCCAGCGGCTTGTTGCGGGCATGAACCTTCAGGATCTCCTCCCGCCCGCCGGCGTCCGGCAGGCCGACGCTCACCGTCCGGTCGAAGCGGCCGGGGCGGAGGATCGCCGGATCCAGAATATCCACGCGGTTCGTCGCAGCCAGCATAATAATGCCTTCATTGACCCCGAAGCCGTCCATTTCCACAAGAAGCTGGTTCAGGGTCTGCTCGCGCTCATCGTGGCCGCCGCCGAGACCGGCTCCCCGGCGCCGCGCGACCGCGTCAATCTCATCAATAAATACGATACAGGGAGCATTGGCCTTGGCCTCTTCAAAAAGGTCGCGGACACGCGAGGCGCCAACGCCCACATACATTTCCACGAAATCCGACCCGGAGATTGAGAAAAAGGGAACGCCCGCCTCTCCCGCGACAGCTTTGCCAAGAAGGGTCTTGCCCGTTCCGGGCGGCCCGACGAGCAGGACGCCCTTCGGGATCCGCGCGCCAAGCTTCGTATATTTCGCGGGATTTTTCAGGAAATCCACCACCTGCGTCAGATTTTCCTTTTCCTCCCTGAGCCCGGCCACGTCCCTGAAGGTGACCTTCTGATTCTTCGGGTCCGCGAGCTCCGCCCGGTTCTTGCCGAAATTCATCATCTGGCCGCCCAGGCCGGCCTGCTGCCGGCTCATGGTCAGGAATATGATCAGCACGATCCCGCCGACAAGCAGGACCGGCAGGATGTAGCGGACAAAGCCGTTCTCCCTCGGAATGTCCTCGACGGTCACCGTCACACTCTTGTTTTCAGACAGCTCCTTGTAAACGGCGCTGACATCCGTCGTATAAAAATGCCGCCGCGTTCCGTCCTTCATATTCGCGATGACCTCGCCGGCCGTTCCCTGCGCGTTGGGCTTGATGACCGCCGAAGCAACCTTGTCGTCTTTCACGGACGCGAAAAATTCCCGCTGGGTCGTGACCGCCGGCGCATTTCCCCGGCTCATCGTGAGGATGAAAACCGCCAGCAGCGCGATGACCATAAAAATATAGAAAAAACCCGCTCTCGGTCTCTGCGTAACCACTCTTTCTCCTTATTTTATTCCAGCACCAGCTCCCCGATATACGGAAGATTTCTGTACTTCTGCTTATAATCCAGGCCGCAGCCCACGACAAATACATCCTCGATCTCGAATCCGGCGTAATCGATCCGGACATCCCAGCCGCGCCGGTCGGGCTTGTCCAGGAGCGTGCAGACCCTCAGGCTGTTCGGCTTCCGCTGCCAAAGCATGCCCAGGAGGTGGTACAGCGTCCGTCCGGAATCGGTGATATCGTCCACCATAAGGACATCCTTCCCTTGAATGTTCTGGTCAAGATCCTTGAGGATGCGGACGATGCCCGAGGATTCCGTTCCGTCGCCGTAGCTGGAGACCGACATGAAATCCATCGTCACCGCAAGGCTCTCGTCAAGATATCTCGAGAGCATCATCATGAAATACGCGCCGCCCTTGAGCACGCAGATCATGTGGAGCGTGCGTCCCGCGTAATCCCGGCTAATCAAAGCGGCAAGCTCCCTGATCCGGCGGTCAATATCCTCCGCCGGTATCATCGTCCTGATATATTCGCCCATTACCTGTCCTCTCCGCGCTCACCCGCAGGATTTCCCGGCTTTCTTCGCCCACGCGGGCGGATTCGCCGCCGCGGACGCCGAACGCCCAGAGGACCTCCTGCCCGGCCGCAAGCAGCGCGATGTCCTCCCTGTCCCCGCGCGGTACCTTCCGGTCCGTAAAAAGATTCGAGATCGTTTTTCTCTGCCCGTTCGGATGAATAACAAGATAATCACCCTTCCTGCGGCGCCGCACACAGATATTCTTTTCTATTTTATCATAATCAAACCATTTCGTATAGTCATTTTCCAATTTCCGGTGCTGACTCGCGTCCGCCGGGCTCCCCGAAGCTTCCCCGCACCCGGTTTCTCCCGCCGCTTTCCGGTCCATTCCGGCATTTTCTTCCGACATATACAGGTCCTTCGCGGCAAGGTCCCGCCCGCCGCAGTCCCTCTCTTCCGACATATACAGGTCCTTCGCGGCAAGGTCCCGCCCGCCGCAGTCCCTTTCTTCCGGCATATGCACGATCGCGGCGGTGAAGCGCCAGCCACCGCAGATCGTCTCTCCGGGGATCCTGAGCGCGATGCCCTCCTCCGTCAGCTCCGGCCCCGGCGCGCCCACGGCGCACGGCCGGCCTTCTTCCGCGGCGCACCCATCCGTCCGGCCCGGGCCGTCCGTCTCCTCTCCGGCCAGCAGGACGCCGTCGGCCGTTCTGAGCGCCCGCATGCCGGGAAGGTTCCTTTGACGGCCTTCACCGCCGCGCATAAGGTCGAGCACCGCCTCCACATGGACCTTTCCGAGATCCTTAAGGCCGCCGAGCCTTCGAAAGGCCTCCCGCGCGAGCATCCGCTGAAAGAGCGGCGGTTCGGATAGAAAGGCCTCCGCGCGCAGCAGGATGCTCCGCCCGCACTCCGGCGCCCCCGCCGCGCAGCGGCGCCATTTGTCCGGAAGAAGGCTCTCAAGATATTCCGCGGCCTCCCGGATCTCCGCCGAGGCCTCCGCAATATGCGCGACCGCCCGCGCGTTGACCTCCGCCAGTTCCGGCAGGACCTCGTGCCGGATCCGGTTCCTCGCGTAAGCCGTATCCGTATTCGTCGAGTCCTCGCGCCAGGTCAGCTTCCTTCCTCGGAGCCACTGCTCAATCTCCGCGCGGGTCAGGCAGAGGAGCGGGCGGACAAAGCTCCCGCTTTTTGCGGGGATTCCCGAGAGGCCGGCCAGCCCCGTCCCGCGCGCCAGCTGGAAAAGCATTGTCTCGGCAAGGTCATTCTTGTGATGGGCGAGCGCCGCCGCGTCCGCGGAAAGCTCCCGGAGGGCGCGGGCAAGCTCCTCGCGCCGGGCCAGCCGCCCGGCCTCCTCCAGCCCCATCCCCCGCCTCCGGGCTTCGGCGGGAATGTCGCGGTAAACCGTACGGAGCGCGATCCCCCGCTTCCCGCAGAAGGCCGCGGCAAAGGCCGCGTCGCCGTCGGCTTCCTCCCCCCGGATCCCGTGGTGGACGTGAAGCGCGAAAACGGTCAGCGAAAGCTCCGGGGCCAGCAGCCGCAGCATTTCAAGGAGGCAGACCGAATCCGCGCCGCCGGAAAAGCCCGCGACCACCCGCGAGCCCGGCATAAACAGACGATTCTCCGTGATAAACCTGCGTACCTTCTCCAACATTTTTCTCTCCCGAAGCGCTGCGGCCGCGCAAAGCCCGAATATAAAGCCCGTCGCTGCCGGCATCGCCAATCAGCTCACCCGACCGGTGAATGAAAAAACGGGGCCCTGCGTCTGGCCCCGCCGCTTCCTTCCATATAAGTCCGGGCAGATCAGCCGCCCTCGTTAATGAATACCGTGTCGCTTTCATCGACGAGCCCCAGCTGGTCCTTCGCGGCCTCGCGGATATACTCGTCCGTCTGCATATATTCTCCGTAGGACTCGATACTCTTCGTCCGCGCCTGCTCCGCCTGCATCTCCTCCGCAAGCCGTGTCTCCTGCGCCTCGTTCTCGGCGATCTCCTTCTGCATGAGGTTTCCGCTGACAAAAAGCACGATGGTCAGCACAAAAACGACCACGGCGATCAGGATCATAGCCGAACGGTTCCCGCGGGAGACCCTTTCCAGCTTTCCAACACTCCTCCTGGTTCCGGGCATCCGCTTCCTCCTCTAAGACGACGGAACTGCTGCCCCGTTTCTTTGCCCGCGCTGCGGGAAAATCAAAGAAGCCGGTACATTTCCGCCGCGTTCTCTTTTTTCGTCGTTTCCACGATAGCTGTCACTTCAGCCTTCACGGTTTTCTCTCCGAACGCGATCTCCACGATATCTCCGACCTTGACGTCGTAGGATGCCCGCGCAGCCTTCCCGTTCACGGTGACTCTGCCGGCATCGCAGGCCTCATTGGCGATCGTGCGCCGCTTGATCAGCCTTGAAACTTTTAAATACTTGTCAAGCCGCATCGCTCTTCCTTCCTCCGTAAATCCGCGCTGTCGTTTCTGGTCACACGGTGACCAGAAACGAAGGCGTTTTGCAATGAAATCGCCCTGCGCGGTCCGCGTACTCTTCCGGCGTTACTGATCGCCGGCTTTTACCTGATCCTTGAGGGTCTTGCTGGGTTTAAAGCGAGGCAGAACGGACGGGCCGTACATCACCTTCTCGCCGGTTCTGGGGTTCACGCCCTCGCGAGCCTCGCGCCCCACGGTCTCGAAAGTGCCAAAACCGATCATCTGAACCTTACCGCCCTTCTTCAGTTCCTCCGTCACGACACTGACAAATGCCTTCACGGCCTTGTCAACGTCTTCGCCTGAAATCCCTGTCTGCATCGCGATTTCCGATACCAGCTCTGCTCTCGTCATTGCGTTCTGCCTCCTTCTCAATATAAGCAAATGCAAATATGTTTCGTTGTCTTCTTACATATATAGCCTATTCGCGCATACTTGTCAAGAGTCCTTAAGCAGTTGAAGGGGTTCGCCCGTATTCCTGGTTTCCTGGTTTCTGGTCACACGGTGACCGGAAACGAAGGCGTTTTGCAATGAAATCGCCCTGCGGGCGAGGGCACGCCTCAGTGTACAGAAAACAGTCCGCTCCGCCGACCGGTTACTTGCCTTTTCCGCACTTGCCGCGGTACTCTGTCGGGGTCACCCCATAGACGGCCCGAAACCGCCGTCCAAAATAGGTGCTGTCGCGGAAACCGACTGCGCGGGCGATTTTTCCGATCCTCAGATCCGTGCCGCGAAGAAGCGCGGCCGCCCTCTCCAGCCGGGTATTCTCCAGAAAATCCCCTATGCGGATTCCCTCGCTGAGCAGGAACATCCGGCAGAGATAATGCGGCGTCACGGAAACCAGGGCCGCGAGCTTTTCGGCCGTCAGAGGCTCCGCATAGTACCGGAAAATATACGATCGCACATACGCAAGGATCTGGGACAGGTCTCCCCGGACGGGAACCGCACAGGGCGCCGGCAGCTTCGGCCCGTCCAGCCGCAGCAGGTCCGGCTCCAGAAGGAGCACATCGACAAAAGAGCGCCGGAGGATCTCCCGGGCCTCCGCGGCGGTCTCCGCCCGAATAATCGAAAAACTCTCCGGCTTTCCGGCAAGCATTTCCCGGATCGCCCGGCATCGCTCCTCATGATTTGTGACAATCAGCACCTGCTCCTTCTCCCTCACGGCCTTCCACCGTCACTCCGCCGTCCCCAGAAGGTGTTTTCGCGAAATGAGCGCGGCGATTCTCCGTACTGCTCACGGAAAATCTTGCCGAAATAGGTCGTCTCCGGGAGCCCGACGGCTTCGGCGATCTCACAGACGCACAGCGAGGTACAGGTCAGCAGCATCGCCGCCTGCCAGAGCTGGCAGCGCCTCTGGTACTGCTGTATGCTCATTCCGGTTTCCGACCGGAAAATATGCCGCAGCCATTCCGGCGACATCGGAAGGCTCCGCAGCCGGTCCTCGCAGACTCTCCGGTCCGCGAAATATTTTTCGATGATCTTTGCGGCCGCGCGGACCTCTCCCCGCGCATGGCGGAGCCGGCTGTCTGTTCCGTCCGTTCGGATCATCAGTTCCCGGAAACGAAACCGGCGGCGCCAGGCATCCCCGGCCTCGTCCCTCCCCGGCTCGTCCAATTCAGGTCTGTTTTGATCATCCTCCTCTGCTCCGAGGTCACGACAGCCGTAATCCCAGTTCCCACATGCATCGTTTTTCCACATTTCCAAACTTGCTTTCACAATTTCCCCCTGTTCCGAGCACCTGCGGCTCACCTTGGAAGGACGCTTCGCCGTCCCTCCGAATTCCCGCGTATCATACGTTAAGCCTTCTGAAAAAGCAAGTTTTTCTGCTCATTTCAGCCAAATCTTTATACTTTTAGTCGCATTTCTTATATTTTTTCGTAATTTTCTCAACAGTTAATTCACTCCGTTCACCGTAACGTGTCCGGCTCGGGTGCGAGCAATAACCTCAACAGACCGCACTCACGAAGAGTAACAGCTCTTTCTATTGTGTGCTTATGAAAACAGTGATATTATGTATATAGATTAATGTTCGTGTATTTGCGGTCTAAGGAGGCTCGAACATTTACCGGAGGATGTCATCCCCTTGGAGGCCGCGGAGGCGGGAACAGAAAAGCTCAGAGAAGGAGAGGAGAAAATGGATAAAAAAGAAATAAGAAAAAGGAAAAAAGGCTTTTTCGCGCTTTTGATGGCACTGCTCTTTTTGTTTACGTCTCTGCCGGTGGACGTCCTGGCGGCGAGCTATGAAATACTTCAACAAGATCAGGTGGTCCTGAAGGGAGACACGATTTACGTGTACACATCCGGCGACTCATTAACATACGTGTACGATGATGGAGGGGTAGCAACAGAAGAACCCTCTTATGCTGAACCGGATAATACTAGATACTATCATAAGGTTAAAAATATTCAGCCCAGTGGCGCTCCTTATCCATACAGTCTCTGGAGTGTCAAAGAATTGGACACGGTTGAAAACCTTCTCGCATCGGGGGCGTTGTGTATTAATACCCTGACGCTAACCCCCGTGGATAGCTTTCTTACCATCGAGGGCGAGATTTCGAGTACGAGCGGGACGAAGACCACCATTAACTGGACGATCACGGTAAACCCGAAGGCATACGTCTGGAACGGCGGTGTTACGGTCGTGAACGAGATTCCTGACGCTTTCACAGACTTTACGGAGTATTCCGGCGATGGGATTACGGTGAGTGTCTCTCCTGGGTCCGAAGGCGTCACTCCGACGGTTACGGAGAGTCCCTCGGAGAATCCCGGCACGGGGACTCCGGGTGCCTCTCCTGGGTCCGAAGGCGTCACTCCGACGGCTATGGCGGTCAAGTGGGAGGATTTACAGAAAACCGAAACCAAATGGGCATACACGATTTCTGAATTTAGCATTCCAACAGCCAGACGTTATGTACTGAACTTTACTACGGTGGTGGACATGGCGGATCGCTCCGCGGCGGAGGATGTGGAGAGCTGGGCCTCACTCAAAGATCTGGGTCTGTCGGACAAAGGTATATGTACGGTCCCGGTGCCCACCCACACGGTGACGTTCGACGCAAACGGCCACGGGACGGCCCCGGCCAAGATCGAGAACGTGGCGCACGGCTCGAAGATCACCGCCCCGGACGAACCGACGGCAACGGGCTGGACCTTCGACGGCTGGTGCAAGGAAAGCGGCTGCACGAACGCGTGGGACTTTGCGAAGGACACCGTGACCGGGGACACCACGCTCTATGCG